>NZ_BALY01000031.1 GCF_000615445.1 Lactobacillus hamsteri DSM 5661 = JCM 6256
ATTAAAGGACTGCTATATTTTAGCAGCCTTTTTTCATGTTATAATTTTAGTATTTTGAAAGAAGGTTTAAACATGAATAGTGATAAAGAACAATTAAAACAAGATCTTGAAAGATTAGCTGAAGATAATGGCCCTCAACAAGCTGTTTCTTATCAAGACTTATTTAATCCTCAATTTATGCAAAAAAATACCAGCTTTACTACAATTGACGTTTTTGTAAGAGAAGCTGGCGTAAAGGAATTCCCCGCTTTAGATGCAATGCCTCAAGATAAATTAAATGCTTTCGTTAAAAAAGAAACAAAATTTAATAGCTGGGAAGAAATGCAACAACGTGCAGTTAACCAATATATGACTAGCTTATTTTAATATTAAAAAGTAGCTCTAACCCATTCTTTGGATTAGAGCTACTTTATTTTTGATCATTAAGAAATTGGCTTAGCCTTATATTGACGACCACACTTATTACAAATAATATCTAACTTCTTTGATTTTTTACCTGCAAAACCTGCTAATGAACCAACGCCACCAGTTAAGGCAGTACCTACCACGGCTTTACCAACTGAAAAGCCCTTTTTGTGTTGTCCCAAAATAGTAAAATCTTCAGATTTACAACGTGGGCAACTCATACGATATAAGTTCAATTTCTCAAGTTTTGCTTGTTTCTTTTCTAATTTTGCTTGTTTTTTTGCTTTTCTCGCTTCCTTGTTAAACATTTTAGTACCTCTTTCTATTTATAGGGGTACTATGTATTTTATAGCTTTACCAATGATTCTACCTTGGTGTTTAGAATCAAGGATGATAGGTTCATAATTTCTATTATCGGGATTTAAAATTATTGAATTACCAACATGCTTGATTCTTTTAAGTGTTGCACGGGTGTTTCCATCTACTAGCACAGCACCAATTTCACCATCTTCCACAGTAGTTTCTTCAATGATTACTAATGAGTTATCTGGAATGGTTGGTTCCATTGAGTGACCCTTACAATGCAAGGCGAAAACAGTATTAGTAGGTTTAGTATCAAAAGATACATTAGTATAGTCTTCAATATTTTGTTCTGCCGTGATTGCTTCACCACATGTAATTTCACCAATTACAGGCACTTTATAAACATTCGCTGAAACCTTATCAATAGTGATTATATCCTCAAAAAAATAATCCAAGCTTTTACAATAGTATTGAGCTACAGTTTTTAAAGACGAAATTCTAGGCTCATCTGCATCATTTTCCCAACGGCTCAAACGTCCTTTACTAAAAGAAGCATTTTCATCCAACTCGTTTAAATTTTCGGCTAATTGTTCTAAAGTTAAATATTTTGATTTTCTCAAATCTTTTAATTTTTGACCTAAAGTCATTTTTTCACCTCTTTTTTATATTATACATTAATGCAATACGAAATTACATAAATATAGATAAGAGTAAAACACCTTGACTAATAATGCTTAATAATTAGAATGTTATTAATTATTAGATTTACATTCGTTGCTTAAAGAAGGATTATTTTATGATGAAGACAAATCTTGATACAGCTATCTTTGCCGGAGGATGCTTTTGGTGCATGGTGGAGCCATTTGATTCTTTGCCAGGAATTGAAAAAGTCGTGAGTGGCTATACTGGTGGACATGTTAAAAATCCAACTTACGCACAAGTTTGCTCAGGTACAACAGGCCATACAGAAGCTGTTGAAATTACTTTTGATCCCCAGATTTTTCCGTATAAAAAATTAGTCGAAACCTATTGGCAAGTTGCTGATCCTACTGATGCAACAGGACAATTTCAAGATCGTGGTGATCAATATCGACCAGTAATTTACTATAATTCTGAAGAGCAGAAAAGGATTGCCGAGGAATCTAAAAAAGAATTATCTGAAAGTGGCCGTTTTGATAAGCCAATTGTGACAAAGATTGAAAAGGCCAGTACCTTTTATCCAGCTGAAGAATATCACCAAGACTTTTATAAGAAAGATCCGTCTCGTTATCAGTTGGAAGAATCTGGTGGTCGTGCTGAATATCAAAAGAATTGGAAGAATTAACCTTATATGTTGGTTTGGTCTGTAAGTTTTGTTAGAATTGAATAGTAGTCAAATTAGTTTTTTAATAGGACTTAATATAATCTATGGATCAATTAGACAAATTTAATAGAAAATATAATTTTGTTTCTAAGATATCTGCGGCATTTGTTTATTCATTAGCCGTGGCTATCGCATTGAATTTTTTCTGGACACCAGGACACATGTACTCGTCAGGGATTACAGGTTTTGCCCAGTTAATTAATTCAATTAGTCAGCGTTTTTTACCATTTGAGATTTCAACGTCTTTAATGTACTTTGTTTTGAACATTCCACTGTTTGTTTTGGGATGGACAAAAATTGGCCATAAATTTACTTTCTTTACGGCAGTTGCAGTTATCATGGGTTCAATCATGATGAAAGTTGTTCAGCCATTAAACGTGCATTGGGATCCACTTTTATGTGCAATCTTCGGTGGGGCAATTAATGGCTTTGGAACAGGCTTTGCTTTAAAGAACGGGATTTCAACAGGCGGCCTTGATATTGTTGGAATTGTTTTCAGAATGAAAACAGGAACAAGTTACGGTAAGTTTAATATTTTAGTCAATTTGATTATTATTGCTGCCGCTGGATTTGTTTTTGGTTGGACGCGCGCACTTTACTCAGCTTTGACTATTTTTATTAATGGGCGAGTAATTGACGCTGTTTATACCCAACACAAGAAGATGCAAGTAATGATTATTACTGAGCATCCTCAGGATATTATTGATGGTATTCAAGATAAGATGCACCGTGGAATTACGATTTTGCATGATGCAGAAGGTGCATACGGTCATACTGAAAAGACAGTTTTGATCACAATTATCGATAGATACGATATGTATGATATTCGTCAAATTGTTCGTAAGGCTGATCCTTATGCATTTATGAGTGTAAGTGAAGTAGAAAAAGTCTACGGACGCTTCAAAGAACAAGAGATTGTTTAAAAATAAAAGCTATAATCCTTATATATCAAGGGTTATAGCTTTTTGATTATACCCTTACCCTATAAGCAAAAATTATTTAAAATATAGCAAAAAAGCGTAAGATCTAAATCCTTACGCTCTTTTATTCTATAAATCAATATTTAAAAATTACCAACTTTAACGTAGCGGTTCTTATTAATTCTATAGTAAGACTTGCCATTAATATGTACACGTGTACCATAAGTTTTTACTGAACTGCCCTTTCTCAAGGTTGGTACGTAGACACGTTGGCCTTTGTTGTTGTAAACATAAGCATTGCGTCCTAAAGTACGCAAAGTACCATCAACATTGCCTAAAGCAACATATTGATTATCACCAATCTTGTAATGGTTTTTACCATTAATTTGTACAACACCGCCTAAAACAGTAATTGTGCGGTAAGCACCAATTGCGCTATTACCTACACGGTTACCATTTTTATCGTAAATGTATGCCTTATGCATAACAGTCTTAGCAGTTTTTACTTCAGAGCTCGAAGAAGTAGTTGTATTGTTATTAGTTGGTTTAGCCTGTTCAGCAAATGAACTATTACTGTTATTTGTAGTTGTAGCAGTAACTGGAGCTTGTGTAGAAGTACTATTGTAAGAAAGTGGAAGCAAAGTAATGTTTCCATCTACATTAAGTCCGCGCCAATTATCTGTAAATTGCCAAATAGCTATACCATCCATTGATGGGAAGTAGTTAAAATCTGGATTATCAATTCTACCCATAGTTGCATACGAAGCTACCCAAAGTGAATTTGGAAATTGGCTTGTAATTGAGCCTGTATTGATGTTATTTCTTAAAAGATATGCTCCTGAATACAATAATGGTTGATATCCAGCCTGCTTAACTTGCTTCATAAATGCCAAAATTGCATTTGTATTAGCAGCCTTTGCTCCATTCACATTATTACCAGAACCTGTTTCCCAGTCACAAGCAATATATGAATTATTCGGAAGACCTAAAGCCTTAGCTGAAGAAATTGCATAATTTGCTTCTGCAACAGCTGCTGAAGCATTAGCACCAAATGTAGCAAAATGGTATGCCATTGGCATCATATTATTTGAAATCGCACTAGAAATTTGACTAGATGCTTTAGGATTACGATATGTAGTTCCTTGACTTACTTTAACAATCGCAAATTGTCCACCGGCATTTGCAAAACTAGATACATCAGAACTTTGATAACTTGCTACGTCAACACCATATTGTCTAGCAGCAACTGAAGTTTTCGCAGCTTGAGCAGTTAAATTATTTGAAATTGTTGGAACTTGCGTACTAGCAACTACACCAATACCGCTCAAGGCACTTGCGCATGCCAGCATCCCTAAAAGCTTCTTATTTCTAACTTGCATCAAATTCCCCCGTTTTTATCTTCTTTTTTATATCTTAATTAATCTAAAAGTATCATAACATGATTTGTATGCTACAAAATATTAAGATGTTCTTACAATATTGACTCAAAAATTTTACTTTTCGTCTTCAATTGTTACTTCACCTACAACATCTGTATCAAAAAATTGTGCTACTTCATGTACATCCATTCCTTGACCAAGAGCCCACATCAATTTTGTAATGGCACTTTCTGATGTCATATCACGTGCGCTTATAGCACCTTCAAGAAGTGCAAGTCGACCGACTTCATATTTAGTCAAATCACTTCTTTCATATAGACATTGACTGCTGGCAACAACTGGAATATCTTTTTTAATTAATTTTCCAATCGCACCAACAATATTACGGCGAATGTAGTTCATCCCGCCCAGACCATATCCTTCAATAACAATCCCACGACAGCCATTATCAACCATCGCTTCAAGCAGATACGGATCAAAACCTGGAAAGAGCTTTATCATTGCAACATGTGGATTAATTTTTGTGTTTAAAACACATTTTTTATTACATTTGTGAATTTGCACGTCTTTATTAAAAACAATGCCATCCGAAGTGACTCTAGCCACAGGCGGAATATTGACACTCTCAAATGCATCAAAGTTAATTGTTCTCACCTTTACACTGCGGCAACCAAGCATGATTTTCCGGTCAAAGGCGAGATAAATTCCCGGCTTGCAAGTTGCCGCAGCTGCAAATGCCAACCGTAAATTATCAGGAGCATCTGATAAAACAACATTGATTGGCACTTGGCTTCCAGTTAAAACAACGGGTATTTCAATATTTTGAAGCATAAAAGATAGCATAGACGCAGTATAAGCCATTGTATCTGTTCCGTGAGACAAAACAATACCATCGTAATCATTACGATATTCATAAATTTTTTCAGCAATTTTTCGCCATTCTTCTGGTTGAATATTTGATGAATCCAACTGTAAAATGTCTTTGACATCAATATCATAAGGCAAATTACTTACTCTTTTTAGTAAATCTTCCCCAGATTCTTTTGGTACAAGGCCTTCATCAGACACTGCCGAAGCAATCGTGCCTCCTGTTGAAAGCAATAATAATTTCTTTTCCGCCATACTATCAGCCCTTTTCATTAATTGTCGTCTTAATTATAGCAACAAATGATAAGACTTTCCTTAGGCTAGAAAATTTCTTTGTATTTACTATATCCTTCTTTATCTAAGTCAGCGTATGGGATAAACTTTAATGCCGCAGAATTAATACAATAGCGTAAACCACCTTTATCTGCTGGACCATCAGTAAAAACGTGACCTAAATGTGAATCAGCTTCTGGGCTTTTAACCTCTGTTCTTTCCATATTATGTGATTGATCACGGTGATATTGAAGCTTCTTAATTGGCTTAGTGAAACTGGGCCAGCCACAACCTGCATTATATTTATCCTGACTAGAAAAAAGCGGTTCACCTGAAACTATATCAACATAAATTCCTTTTTCATAGAAATCATCATATTTACCTGTAAAAGGATATTCTGTTGCAGCATTTTGAGTTACTTGATATTGTTCAGCATCTAATTCTTTTAACCGTTTTTCTTTATCAAAATTCATCCTATCACCTTCTTCCTTTTCGTCTAATATAACAAATTTTTACAAAAAAATGTTGTTTCAAGAACCATGGTCCTATAAAATATTTTTACAAAGGAAGGAATATTGAATTATGCCAAAATTAGCTGATGATTTATCAATGACTCTTAATACTCGCTTAAATACTTTATCTCCATCAAAAATTAGAGCTTTTGATGCTAAAGCGTCAACTATTCCAGGAATCATTAAATTAACGATCGGTGAACCTGATTTAAATACCCCAGATCATGTTAAAAAGGCCGCTATAGCAGACATTGAAGCTAATGATTCACACTATGCTCCTCAAGCCGGTAAGCCTGAACTTCTTAAAGCTTTTAGTAATTATCTTAAGCGCAGCATAAATGTTGATTATGATCCCGAAAGTGAAATTTGTGTAACTGTTGGTGCTACGGGAGCCTTAAACGATGTCTTTATGGCAATATTAAATCCTGGAGATAAAATTTTAGTACCGACCCCTGTTTGGGCACTCTATTTTCAGCTTATTAAATTAACAGGAGCTATCCCTGTTCAAATAGATACTTCAAAAGATGGGTTTGTTTTAACTCCTGAACATTTAGAAGAAGTATTAAACGGCGAAGGTAAAGGTGCCAAAGCAATTATCTTAACTGATCCATCTAATCCAACAGGACGAGTTTATCCTGAAGAAACTTTAAAGGGCTTAGCTAAAGTAATTACTAAGTATCAACTCTTCTCTATTAGTGACGAAATTTATGCCGAACTTGTTTACGACAATAATGTTCATCATTCACTTTCAGAATATATTCCTGAAAGAAATATTCTTATCTCTGGCCTTTCAAAAGCTTACGCAATGACCGGTTGGAGACTTGGTTTTATTGCTGCACCAAGCCAAATTATGCAAAGTATTCGTAAGATTAATGCTTTCTTAGTTACTTCCGTTACTGATAACGTACAAGCTGCAGCTATTGAAGCTTTAAACAATGGCCAAGATGATCCATTAAAATCTAGAAAAATATACGAAGATCGTCTTATTTTCATGAAAAAAGGTTTAGAAGATCTTGGTTTTGAACTCTCAACCCCTCAAGGTGCGTTCTATATTTTTGCAAAAATTCCTGATACTTTTGGTCAAGATGATGTTGCTTTTGCAAACGAATTAGCTAGCAAGGCAAAAGTTGGGGTAACTCCCGGTCGTTATTTCGGTAAAGGCGGCGAAGGATATGTTCGTTTATCTTATGCCTCATCAACTGAAGATCTCCAAGAAGCACTTCGCAGAATCAAAAAATATGTTGACAATATTTAACATAGCCTATAACATGTAAAAATACTTTTAGATACAAAAAAGACTAGACATCTCGTCTAGCCTTTTTCTTTATACTTAATTGATCTGTTTTAGTTAAAATCAGAAACTAAAATGTAACGACCCTTATTAATTCTGTAGTATGTCTTGCCATTAATACTTCTTGGATTACCGTAAGTTGGAACTGTTGTACCCTTTGCTACAGCTGGAGTACCACTTACTGCATTGCCATGCTTATCATAAACAGTTGCTGTATTCTTCAATACACGTTTTGCACCATCAACATTTTCAAGTTTAATGTATGAGTTTTTACCAATACGGTAATATTGAACGTTATTAATATTTACAGCACCACCAAGAACTGAAACCTTCTTATAAGCAGCTACTGATTTATTACCTTTACGTTGACCATTCTTATCATAAACATATGACTTAGTCATAACTTTTTTCTTAGTAGTTATGCTCTTGGCTTTTGGAGCTTGGCTTGAAGCACCGCCATATGAAAGTGGAAGCAAGCTAATATTTCCGTCAACATTAAGACCACGCCAGTTATCAGTAAATTGCCAAATAGCTACACCATCCATTGATGGGAAGTAATTAAAGTTAGGAGTATCAATTCTACCCATAGTTGCGTATGAGGCTACCCAAAGTGAATTTGGAAATGCAGCGTTTACCTTAGCAGTATTAATGTTGTTATTAAGAAGTGATGCACCTGAGTAAAGAAGTGGCTTGTAACCTGCAGCCTTAACCTTCTTCATGAAAGCAATAATTGCATTAGCACTTGCATCTCTACCACCATTTACATTATTTCCGTCACCAGTTTCCCAGTCACAAGCAATGTATGAACCCTTAGGAAGACCAAAAGCCTTTGCTGAAGAAATTGCATAGTTTGCTTCTGCCTTAGCAGCACTAGCGTTGGCACCAAACAAAGCAAAGTGGTATGACATTGGCATCATTCCATTAGCTTGGCACTAGCAATTTGTGCTGAAGCCTTTGGATTTCTATAACCTGTACCTTCACTTACTTTTACAATTGCAAAAGAAGCACCTGCATTAGCGTGACTCTTTAAACTTGATGATTGATAGTTAGCTACATCCACACCATATGAACGTGCCTTAACTGACTTCTTCTTTTTCTTAGCAGCATTAATAGTATGACTAAAATCTGTACCCTTTTGAGTACTTTCTACTGAAATAGCTGCTGTTGCGAGCATACCTGCACATGCTAAAATATTTAAAATTTTTTTTATTTCTCTTTTGCACTTAAATCCCTCTTATGATTAATTTTTTATTTTTTAGTTTCAATAATTAAATATGATAAATAGATTTCTCTCTATATCTACTTACATTATCATAGCAGAAAATTTTGCTTGTAAAATTACAATAGATTTACAAGAACTATATTTTTGTAAAAAAAGAAAAAGCATAGATAATCTACACTTTTTCTCTAATAATTTTCAATTATTAACTAAATTAGTCTTCATCCCAAGTTGAGTTCTTATCGGCATCTTCTTGAGCTTCTTTTTCAAGACGAGCTTCAGTTTCCTTAACACTCTTTTCGAATGAAGGATCAACTTGAATACCAATGTCTTCAAGTTGTTGGTCAGTTACAGGTGCTGGAGCATGCATCATTGGTTCTGAAGCTGAAGCATTCTTAGGGAATGCAGTAACGTCACGAATATTTTCCTTTTGAGCAAGCATCATAGCGAAACGATCCAAACCAATAGCCAAACCTGCGTGAGGTGGGAAGCCCATGTCTAAAGCATCCATTAAGTAACCAAATTGTTCATAAGCTCTCTTCTTAGTGAAGCCTAAAGCCTTGAACATCTTTTCTTGGATTGAACGCTTGTGGATACGGATTGATCCACCACCCATTTCATCACCATTCATAACAATATCGTATGAACGTGCGTGAGCCTTATGAGGATCAGTATCAAGAAGCTTAATTCCTTCATCATCTGGCATGGTGAATGGGTGGTGAGCTGCGATCCAGCGGCCAAGACCTTCATCGTATTCGAATAATGGCCAGTCAACAACCCATACAAAGTCAAATACGCCCTTAGGAATAATGCCAGTTTCACGAGCAAAATCACGACGTAAGTGATCTAATGAATCACAACAAACCTTCCACTTGTCAGCAACAAAGACAACTAATTCTCCGCCTTCAAGATCGAATTCTTTCTTCAATGCTTCCTTGTTTTCATCAGTCAAGAAACGAGAAACAGGACCTGAGAATTCACCATCTTCATACTTAACCCAAGCTAAGCCCTTTGCGTGGAAACGCTTGATGAAGTCTGCCTTTTCATCAATCTTCTTACGTGAGTACTTTTCAGCACCGCCCTTAACAGCAAGACCCTTTACGTAGCCACCGTCAGCAATTGCGCCTGAGAACACCTTGAAGTCTGAATCCTTGAAAATTGGGCTTAAATCATGAATAAATATTTCGTAACGAGTATCTGGCTTATCACAACCATATTTGTTCATTGAGTCAGTCCAAGTAATTCTCTTGATTGGAGTCTTAAGGTCGATACCCATAACATCCTTCATAACCTTCTTCAAAAGGCCTTCAGTATAATCTTGAACACCCTTTTCATCAAGGAATGAAGTTTCCATATCAATTTGAGTAAATTCTGGTTGACGGTCACCACGAAGGTCTTCGTCACGGAAACAACGAGCAAGTTGGTAGTACTTATCAAAGCCGGCACCCATCAAAAGTTGCTTGAACAATTGTGGTGATTGTGGCAATGCGTAAAAACTACCTGGGTAGATTCTTGATGGAACTAAGTAGTCACGAGCACCTTCTGGAGATGACTTACCTAAGATTGGAGTTTCAATATCAATGAAGCCATTTTCGTCAAAGAATTCGTGAACAGCCTTCAAAATCTTAGCACGCAAGATAATTGCTCTTTGCAAAGTTGGACGACGAAGATCAAGGTAACGGTACTTCAAACGAGTTTGTTCAGCAGCGTTAATGTCATCCTTAATTTCAAATGGTGGAACCTTTGACTTGTTTAAAACGTCAATTTCAGTTGCATCAACTTCGACTTCACCAGTCTTCATGTTTGGGTTTACGTCTGAACGCTTAACAACCTTACCCTTAACTTCAATACAGTATTCACTGCCCAAGCTGTCAGCAATATCCATTAATTCCTTACCAGAATCTTTGTTAACAACAACTTGCACGATACCTTCACGGTCACGTAAATCAATAAATACCAAGTTACCAAGGTTACGTACACGTTGTACCCAACCAAATAAAGTTACTTCTTGGCCTTCATACTTAGCAGTAATATTGCCACAATAGTCAGTTCTTTTGTCCATATGTTCCATATTTATTAGTCCTTTAATTTTTCCATTACAGATTGCATATCATTTAAATCTTCAAGACTGAGATCAATAGTCTTACCATCAGCCAAACGCTTAATGTTCAAAGTGCCGTTTTCAAGTTCTTTAGCACCTAAAGTAATTACGTACTTAGCGTGAACACGATCAGCTTTTCTGAATTGTTGCTTAAGCTTCTTTTGATCAACATCGTATTGAGTCTTGAAACCTTGCTTGCGAAGTGAGCGAGCAATTTCAACAGTCTTGATTTCAGTACCTTCACCAATATTGGTAATGAAGAAATCGATACCTTCATCCTTGAATAAATCAGGATTTTGTTCTTTCAAAACAAGCATCAATCTTTCTTCACCAATACCAAAACCAACAGCTGGAGTTTCTGGGCCATCAAATTCTTGTACCAAGTGATCGTAACGACCACCACCAAGAATAGTTGTTGCAGATTCCCAAAGATTCTTATCTTCAACCATAAATTCAAAGATAATGCCAGTGTAGTAATCAAGACCACGAACTAAATCATCGTCCATTACATAGTTGATGCCAAGTTGATCAAGCATATTGGTAATAGTTTCAAAGTTCTTCTTTGATTCATCATCCAAGTAATCAACAATCTTAGGTGCATCTGGCAAGAACTTCTTATCTTCTTCTGCCTTGGAATCCAAAATTCTAAGTGGATTCATCCCCAAACGACGTTGTGAATCTTCTGAAAGTTGATCTTTAAGTGGAGTAAAGTAATTTACCAAAGCATCGTGATAATCTTGACGAACCTTTGCATTACCTAAAGTGTTAATGTGCAATTCATAGTTCTTAACACCAAGTTCTGCCAAAAGATCGTGACCCATCATAATAGTTTCAACATCAGCAAGTGGACTTGCAGAGCCAAAACTTTCAACACCGATTTGGTGGAATTCACGTTGACGGCCAGCTTGAGGTCTTTCATATCTGAAAGTGTTGTCAATGTAGTAAACATTAAATGGCTTAACTACGTCTGGACCATACAATTTATTTTCAACATAAGCACGAACTACGCCAGCTGTACCTTCTGGACGAAGGGCAATATGACGGCCACCCTTATCGTTGAAATCGTACATTTCCTTTTCAACAACATCTGAACTTTCACCACTTGAACGTGAGAAAACTTCATAATTTTCAAAACTTGGCGTACGCATTTCACGGTAATTTGCACGCTTGAAAAAGTTTCTAGCAGTTGCTTCTACCTTTTCCCAAGAACCTGAGGCTTCTGGCAAGATATCAACTGTACCTTTAGGTCTTTGAACTCTCATTTAATCATCCTTTTAATTTAATTAACAAAAATAAAGAGCGTCCTTGAACTGAATCAAGGGCGCTCGAAAACTAGCACGGTACCACCTTTTGCTTGCTGCGATTAACGCTCGCGAAACGATCCATTATCTGATAAAGGTGTCACAGACTAAGATCATTCTGCTCTTTCACCTAACAAGCAGTCTCTTTAAAATGACCTGTGCTAATCTTCATTCTTTGTCATCGATAATTCCTTTTTAGTTTATGGTTTTAAACGTATAAAGTCAACCTATGTAAGCGATTTAGTTTAATCTTTCATCAATTGTTTTAATTTTACAACAGAAATAATATCTGAAAAATTGGTAATTAATTCTTCTAAAATCTGATCATCAGGAATACCAAACTTGCGGTAACTTTTTATATCTTTTTTAACTGTTTCAATAGTGCCTTTAGTCACACCCTGCCTCATACCTTCTTGCATGCCTTCTTTCATACCTTCTTGCATACCTTTCTGCATACCAATTTCTTCTGCATCCCGTTCTCGCTCAAGCATCTTAGTTTCATATTCCATAATTATCGACCTCTTTTCCGGATCATCATTTATTTCTCTAATTTTACTTTGTGCATAATCAAAATGTTTATTTAATTTTACTGGTTCATTATTCATAAGTCGTGCTAACCCTTGTAAATCGGTACTTATACCTTTAAAAGAACCTTTTGAATTAATAATAACTTTGTGCGAACCATCATTCAATCTTTTTGCCCGATTTTGATCTAAATATGTATGCGCCGAATATTTTAATAATCCCTCACCTTCAGGATCAAAAGGACAGAGAAATATGATATATGCCTCTTTTAAATCATGATATGTTTTTCCTTTGCCTAAACTATATTCACTGTCCATTTTTGATAGATAATATCTCATTCTTGCTCCCAGATCATGCTTATTAGAAACTTGCATTTCAACATCATACAAGCGATGATCCTCATCTTCAACTAAAATATCTAATCTAACATCCTTTTGATCGCGATGATAATCATTTAGTTCTTTTTGTTTCTCCAACCAATCAATTCTTTTAATTTTGATTTCTGGCAAAATAATTTGAAGAATATATTTACAAAACTCTTTGTCTTCCATCACCCAACCAAATACTTTATCTTCGGTAAATCCGAACCATTCTTGTTTTTTCATATGGTCCTGCTCTCTTTTTAATGTAGGAGAAAAAGCTCCTCATTTATATATACGCAAAAAATATTAATTTTACCGAAAAAGTCAAAATAAAAATCAGTTCAAGTTAATGAACTGATTCATATTTATTTAAATTATAAATCCAACACAATAGTGAATGGACCATCGTTTTCTAGGCTAACTTGCATGTCAGCACCAAACTCTCCGGTTTCAACATGAAAACCATCAGCTTCAAGTTCTTTATTAAAGTCTTCCCACAATTCTTTTGACTTAGGTGGACGCATTGCTTCAACAAAACTTGGACGGTTGCCCTTCTTGGTATTTGCCAAAAGCGTGAATTGACTGACGCTTAAAATTTCGCCACCCACATCTTTCAAAGATAAATTGGTTTTACCATTTTCATCTTCAAAAATACGCATCTTAGCAATTTTATCAGCGGCCTTTTTAACAACTGATAATTCGTCACCGTCTTTTAGACCGACTAATAAAAGAAAACCTTTGCTAATTTTACCGACAGTTTTTCCATCAATATCAACTTGAGCGTGATTAACTCTTTGAATTACAACTCGCATTAATTATCTGACCTCTTTGTCTCGTAAACATCTGGAATATCACGCAATTTGCCTAAAATATCTTCTAATTGTTGGGCATTTTTAACCGCAACAGTTACATAAATATGCGCAATATTTTCATCGTTAACCTTACCAGAAATATTATTAATGTTACTGGTCAACGACTTAAGCTTATTAATTACATCACTAAGCAAATTGCCACGATTGTAGCCGAAGATTTCAATATTGGCATTAAATGAAGCACGGGTACTCTCCCCTTCTTCAACATTTTCCCACTCAACATCAATCAAGCGGCCTTGATCTTCTGCTTCTTTGGTAATATTGCGACAATCAGTACGGTGAATTGTTACTCCACGTCCTTTAGTAACGTAACCAATAATTTCATCCCCAGGAACAGGGTTGCAGCACTTAGCCAAATGAAGCATCAAATCACTAACGCCTTGAATCATGACGCCATTCTTATGTTTTATCTTCATTACTGAAGAACCATTTGACTTAGTCTGCTTCTTCTCTTGAACTGCCTGCTGACCAGCGTTCAAAATTGCTTCTTCACGCTTCTTTTGCTTTTCGATTTCTTCATTGCAGCGAATATCAAAAGTCAACCGGTTGTAAACACCCATTGCGGATTGATCACCAAAACCGACAGCAGCAAACAATTCATCTTCGGTCTTATAGTTAAAGTGTTCAAGGAGATTTTCAATATGCTCTTTATCCATGAACTCTCTAGCATTTAAGCCATTTTCACGCAATAAGTCAGCAACTTCTTGCTTACCATGTTCAATGCTATCATCACGATCTAAAGCTCTGAAGTAACGGCGAATCTTGTTTCGCGCACGTGAAGTTTTCACCATGTCCATCCAGTCACGTGAAGGCGTAGCATTGGTTTGCGTCATAATTTCAATAACGTCACCATTTTTAAGCTTGTAGTCTAGTGGAACAAGCTTGCCATTAACTTTTGCACCAACAGCATGACTACCAACTTGAGTGTGTATTGCGTATGCAAAGTCTAAAGTTACAGAACCTTTTGGAAGTTCATAAACTTCACCACGTGGCGTGAAGACGTAAACACGATCTGAGAAAATGTCGCTTTTTACGCTCTTCATAAATTCGCCAGCGTCTTTAGTCTCATCCTTTAATTCAAGGATTTCACGAACCATATCAAGCTTTTCACCTGAAGAACTTTCTTGAACGCCAGTGAAATTACCACGCTTATATGCCCAGTGAGCGGCCACACCGTATTCAGCAACTTCATGCATTTGTTCAGTTCTAATCTGAATTTCAAGTGGTTTGCCACCTGGTCCGATAATGGTTGTATGAAGAGATTGATAGCCGTTAACCTTAGGAACAGCAATATAATCCTTAAAGCGACCCGGCATTGGTTTCCATTCAGTATGGACGGCACCTAAAACGGCATAACAATCCCGCACAGTTTTAACAATTACACGAATAGCAAGCAAGTCATAAATTTCATCAAAATCTTTATGCTTGTTGACCATTTTCTTGTAAATTGAATAAATATGCTTAGGCCGGCCATAAATTTCATACTTAATGCCTAAACCATCTAAAGTATCCTTCATTACTGAAATGGCATCAGAAATATACTTTTCGCGTTGGCTGCGCTTAACATCCATCAAGCTAACAATGCGATAGTATGCTTCTGGGTTTAAGTAGTGAAAACTCATATCTTCAAGTTCCCACTTAATAGTTCCGATACCCAAACGATCAGCAAGTGGTGCATAAATATCCATTGTTTCTGACGCAATTCGTCTTTGTTTATCAGGACGAAGGTGTTGCAAAGTATGCATATTATGCAAACGGTCGGCTAATTTAACCATAATAACCCGCAAATCTTGTGCCATAGCAATAAGCATTTTACGGTGATTTTCAGCTAAAAATTCTTGATGTGATTTATATTGATACTTGTTAAGCTTGGTTACGCCATCAACGATAAATGCAACATCTTCACCAAAGTTCTCTTTAATGTCGTCATTAGTTACGGGCGTATCTTCAACTGTATCGTGTAAAAAACCTGCTGCAATAGTATCTGGATCAAGCCCTAAAGTTGACAAAGTCCCTGCTACTTGAGTTGGGTGAATAATATAAGGTTGACCTGATGCACGCTTTTGACCGGCATGTGCTTTATTTGCAAATTCATAAGCTTTTTCAACAAAAGCAATTTGCTCATCATTCATATATTTTCTACAGGTATCAATTACCTGATCATGCGTCATTTCAACGTATTTAGACATTGCAGATCATCCCTTCTAACGGTAGATATTTTTATACATTAAGCCAAACAGTTCAAAGATAAGATAAATCAGACCGAAAACCAAATTATAATTTGCAAACTTAGGCAAAATTGCCAAACAAAACAAGATGGGTAAGCACAATAACCACCAGCGTTTTAATTTTAATATCAGAATCAATTTACCAACATGATAACTGATAACACTATTTACAATAATGAACAAAAGTCCAATTCGCCATACAGCCGGAACATGACAGATACTACAAATATATGGTAATACTGCAACTAAAATACTCCACCAAATCACCGGCATAAATTTGTATTGATTTAGTTTTTTAATAAATGGAATTGATTCTATCTTTTGTGCGAAAAGTCGTAATCTTCTCATCAAAGTTTAATTTTCCTTTATTTTACTTATCTTTTCTAGTAATAGCAAGTCCGATCCATCGACCTTGTTTCATTGTCAAATCTATCTTAAAGCCATCTTCATCAAGCGACTTTTCAATCTTAGGCAATTGTAAATAATCAATACCTGAGAAAATAATTTGACCGCCTTCGTTTAAATGAGCATCCATTTGCGGAATTAAATCAAGCAAAATTTCAGCCAAAATATTAGCAACAATAATATCAAATTTGCCTTCTACATCAGCAAGCAAGCTTGTCTTTTGAACACGAATGTTAGTTAAATCGTTCAAAGCTGAGTTTTGCTTAGCAGCAGTCATTGATTCATCAGAAATATCTGTTGCCAAAACATCTGTTGCACCAAGTTTAGAAGCTGCAATTGCCAAAATTCCTGAGCCTGTACCAACATCAACAACACTCATTGGCTTAATCATGGCACGTTCAAGTCCCATCATAGCAAGTTGAGTTGTCTTGTGATTTCCTGTACCAAAAGCTAAACCTGGATCAAGTTTAATTAATTGTTGGTCTTTAAAAGCTGGCTTGTAGTCTTCCCATTCTGGCACAATTGCCAAGTGGCGAGAAAAATCAATAACATGATAATACTTTTGCCAAGCAGTGTTCCAATCTTGATCAGCAATATAATTTGTAGAAATTTCAGCTTCGCCAATACTTAAACCATAACCTTTAAGTTCTTCAAGCTTGTCGCTAAATTTTTTAACCAAAGCATCTTTATCTGCTTCTTCATCAAAGTATGCCATGAATTGCATATCTTCTGGCAAATCCTTAATGTCATCCATTTCTACAACAGTTGAGTCATGAAGCCAGCCAGCTTGTTCAAAGTCGCTACGCTTTCTTGATTCAACACCTAATGCATTTAAATTATCTTGAGCAAAAATGCTTAAAGCATCTTCAACTTCATGACTAGTTTCAATTTTAATTACAAGTAATTTCATTATATATAGAACTCCCTTTTGAAAATCCTTTTGGCAATGCTATCATATTTTTGGGTGATAAAACATGTCAAAGAAGAAAAAGAAAAATAAACTTGAAAAAACTTTGGTCGAAAAAATTCTCGACCAAAATAAGATCAAATATCGTCAAGCTTCATTTGCGACCCACGAAGATAGCGGTGGTGTTGCGCAGATGGATACTTCTATTTTAAAAGACAAAGAACATTTAGTCTACAAGACTCTTGTCTGTGAAGGAAATAAAACTGGTCCACTTGTGGGCGTTGTTCCTATTACTGAGCATTTAAGCATGAAAAAACTTGCTAAAGTTTCTGGCAATAAGAAATGCGAAATGCTTCCATTAAAGAAATTGCAAAAGACCACGGGCTATGTTCATGGCGCCAACACGCCAATTGGAATTTATTTCAACCATCACTTGCCTATCTATTTAGATGATAGCATGAAAGATGAAGAAGAAATCGCTTGTTCAAGTGGTGAAGTCGGCCGCAGTGTTTGGCTTAATCCACAAGATTTGGCAAAATTCTGCAATTCCGATTTTTATGATTTAAAAGAGTAAAACCGCTTACAGTATTTTCCTATATGTGTTATAGTAGCTGTATACCACATATAGTTACTAAGAAACATAATAGGAGAAGATGACAAAAATGAATTTACTACTAGGATTTATAGGTTTTGCAATCGCTATTGCAGCTGTTTTAATCGTAATGAAAGCTGCTTTAAATTAAATCTTAAAATTTGAATACTCAAAAAGGAGCTGTTTTATACTGCTCCTTTTTCTGTGTCTTTTTTATTTTTAGTTATTAAAAGATTTTATAAATAACAGCATTTAAATTTTTAGCTCGGTCCTTTTATATAGCAGAGTCTGATAAAATCAGATAAAAGCCAATCACTCAAAAATAAAATAATTGCCATTTTTGACAAATTTTACTCTATCAAAGTTATTTATTTATGGTATTCTAGATTTGCTATATAGAGTAGCAAAAAACATAACAGAGTAGATTTAAATATTTTATATCGAGGAGATTTCCATGAAGCACAAGAATGACAGAGTATTTAACCTTAAGCTCTATGGAAAGCAAAGATTCGGTTTTCGCAAGCTTTCTGTCGGTTTAGTTGCCGCAGCACTTGGAACCACGTTATTCATTAGCGGCGGTCAGCTTGTTCATGCTGATGAACAAAAAGCTACTGAAAGCAGTGAATCAAGCCAATCCGAACTTTCACAAGTAGAGAAAGAAACCAATTCCGATCAGGACACTCATACCAATAGTTCTGATCACGGCAAAAGTGATAATGATATAGATGCTCAGACTGGAAATATTCAAAAACAAGATTTAGATGCTGAAAAATTAGCATCCCCTTCTTCATCAGGCAATGATACTAATTCTGAGAAAGTAGAGAGTCCCACTATTAGTGTCGTAACAAAAGCAACTGATGAAAATGGAAAAGAAAGTTCTACAGTTGATCCTAAAGATACTAAAAATATGATGGTTGGCCAAGATACGGTCAATGTCCATATTAGCTTAGATAATTTGCAACCAACTGATAAGACTATTTCTTTCCATTTTTCAAATGTTGGTAATGATCAAGCTATGAATTTCAATACTCATACTTTGGATGTTGGAACCACAAGCCGGCTTGACGATAATTGGAATATTACTAATACAGGCAACGGTATACTTACAACCACCTGGATTAATGAAAATATGGATCCAGAAAGTCTCGATTTAATAGTTCCATTGCAAGGCAATAATGAAGTTGTCAAAAAAAGTACTGATGTTGAAGTTAAATTAACCATTAGCACAAAATCCGGCAATGAATCCATGGATATTTTAAAGGCACATCTTACTCCTTATAAAGATAAAGTACGAGAAGACGAAATTGTTAAAGGCTTTGCTATGGGAGAAACAACTGTCGCCAAGGAAAAGAGTTATAACAACATTTCCGAAGAAGATATTCAAAATACTAATGCTCAAGATAACCAAACTGTTTTGCAATGGGGCATTTACTTTAACTACGGCAAAGGCGGCGCACCTGATCTCCATCCTTTGATGGATGCTGTTTTCAATATTTCATTTGGTGGTAATCAAAAGCTTTTACCAAGTTCAATCAGAGTCTTTCAAGTTCCCAATGATATGATTCTTGATAGTGAAGGATATCGTCACGGCGAAGGAGATCCATACCCTGGTGGCGGAAGTTATTATGATCAAATCACCAAATATGATAACTATCGCCCTGACTTCGTTAAATATTTGCAAGAACATGTAAATGGAAATGATATTAGCGTTAACCAAAGCAAAGATGAAATTTTCTTTATCCCTACCGCTCAAGGTAAAAAAGATGAAAGCTACAGCAAGCATGCATACTTTATTCAAATAGATACATTGCTGACTACGGACCAAACCATCCCTGGTAATGGCGAAACTATAACTTATCAATCATTTAACGGTAAAGGTAGAACCATTGATAATGGTAAGCAAAGCTGGACAAGTGAAATTTCTGGCAGTAGTACAGGAATCGCTTTTAATAAAGAGCAAGCTCATCTTACCTTCTACGATGACACAATCGGTGAATTTATTAATCCCAAAGATTATCATATTGATATTACCGGTGATCCAGAAACTGAAATCAATTTTGGTGATAGACCTGATCAAATATACAACCAACTAATTAATGATCACTATCTATTTAATGGTGTTACTGAAGGAAAAAATGCTAAAGGCATCTTAATTAAAGATAAAAATGGTAATAAAGTAACTTTTGCTTCAAATAGTATTTACGGTAACTTTGACGACACTGACAATCGTGCTGATAATACTAAAGATTTAGATCCGCAATATTTTGTTGTTCATTTTGTACATGATATTGAGACAAGCAAAGAAACTAAATCATTAAAAGAAACCATTAATTATGTTGATGAAAACACCGGAGAAACTATTCATCCAGAATATAATTCTTCAACTCTTACTTTTGTAAGAACTAAAACCCATGATAAAGTAACCAGGCAAGATACTTATTCTGATTGGAGCTTAGGAAGTTTAGCTTCTGTAGAAAATCCTATTATTCCTGGTTACACAATTGACGCTAATAATATTAGTGAAAAATTGAATAATCATGATAACAATTTGCTTGCTAAAAGTACTAAGGAAATTGGTGGCATCATTTTCACACAAGACGAAATCAATGCTTTGACTTCCGCCTCATTAATTGATGTAGTTGTTCCTTATGTTAAGGATCAAATTCCGCCAACACCTACTCCAATTCCAAGTACCCCAAGCAATCCAACCTCTCCAACAAATCCTGAAAAGCCAAGTCAACCTTCTACCCCAGTCCCTAATATCCCACAAACAAGTACAGTTCAGCCTAAATCGCAAAAGCCTGAAAAGCCACAAATTAAACATACTTCAAATAACCATGGCAAGAAGAATACTACTAACGTTACAAATATAGATAAAAAGATCCCTTCAAATGAAACACATAATCATATGAAGACTTTTAGAAACGTAAGTACAATTTCAAATTCTACTTCAACAAGTCATGATTCAAGTACAAAACAAGTTTTACCTCATACAGGTGAAAAACAAAATAAGCTTGGCTTAATCGGGTTGGCATTCATGACAATCGCCACAATGCTTGGCTTAACTGATAAAAAGCGTAAAAATGACTAATTAAAAGTCAAACCGATATTCAATATATAAAAAAGAGATTAACCATGTTCGGTTAATCTCTTTTCTTTTCATTCTTATAAAATTATAAATCGACATGACGCCATTTTTTGTCGGTAAGAATTCTCGCTGCTAAAAGTCCCATTGGAAGCGCAGCTACGATCATTACAGCCCCTGTTAACCAATAAGCACCAATATTGATGTTGGTTATTCCAAGATTGAATACTCCACGATACATGTAAAGTCCTGGAACCATAATAACGATAGATGGTACAGTCAAAGCAATTCTTGGGAAACCTACCTTCTTACGAACAACACTAGCAAGAAGTCCCGCAATTAAGGCACCAATAAAGGCCGCCAAAGCCGCTGGAATATGAGCATAATCAACTAAGCTCAAGCGCGTTGTATTAGCAATCGCACCAATAAAGGCTGCGGTCATCGCCATTGATGGACGCGAATTAAACATAATTGAGAAGCCGAAGACCCCACAAAAACTTGCAATCAAACGTAAAATGGCCAAAACAGGAATTGATAAATGAAGAGCTGGCATTGCCCCTGGTTTTAATTGCAAAAGCATAGCCACGCCCCAGCCTGCCATTGTGGCAATTAAAATAATCAAAAGTGCGTAATTCATTCTCTCAAGTCCTGAACGCATATCAAGTTTTGACATGTCCAGACCTGAAGTGATGAATGGAAAACCTGGAATTACGAACAGCATCGAGCCGATATAACCATAAGCGTGATCATAACTCATTGGCACAATCATCCGCATAATATGGAAAGCAATGAAATAAGTTAAACAAGCAACTGCCACGCCAACACCGATTTTGGCAACAAGCGTAATTTTATGCTTGCCCATTATTCCACGGATATAGTTACCCATTCCGGCTCCAAAGAAAGCACAAATAACTTCGGGAAGTCCTCCGCCTAACAAGAAAATAAATCCGGCACAGGCAAGGCCAGCAGCAAGGCCAGAAATCCAAGTTGGATAAGTTCCTTTTATACTTTCAATTTCATCAAGCCGATGCTTAATTTGGCCTAAAGTCCAGTGTCCGTGACCCTTTTGAAATTGGCGAACGAATTTTTCCATTTCATTTAAACGCGTCATGTTTACGCCTGTGGATGGCAAGGACAAAGTTTGAGAATAGGATTGATTGTCTACATCAAAACACGTATATGAAATAGAAACTAACCCAATATCAGCTGAACAAGTAATATCAAGCGTTCTAGCAATCGTATCCATTGAATCACGAACACGCCAGGCTCCTGTTCCGCAAGCTAGAAGCATCAAGCCGATTCTACCAACAAGCGATCCCTTTTCAACTAAAGTAGCATTTCTTGCTAGAGTATCATCATCACTTTTGAAAAATTCTTCCCATTGAATCTTCATATGATGGTGATGTGACAAGTGATGCTGCGCTTCTTCTACTTTTTCCGTTTCTTCTGTCATTTTTCCTCTATCTTCTCTTTCAATATTTAAAGTAAGCCTATATATTTTACCACATTATACAAACTTCTTTATTATAGGAAGTAACTATTCATATTTAGTGTTATTGTATCCAAATATATTTTATATCATTAGATAATATGTTGTTATTTTATTTTGATTAAAATAACATTTAAGCCTACCAGTGCTCCAGTTTTTATAAAAGCGTTTTTATATCATTACCGGCATA
>NZ_BALY01000030.1 GCF_000615445.1 Lactobacillus hamsteri DSM 5661 = JCM 6256
TTTAAAAATAGAGGTAACAAAGGAGAAAAATGACGCAATTAACTAATGAAGATCTTGCAAATATCGCACATGATTTTTATTTAAATAAGTTTAATATTGGAGATATTTCTAAAAAATATAATTTATCACGTTACTTAATTACCAAAGCACTTAATGAAGCAGAAAAAAATGGAATTGTTAAAATTTCAATCAATTGTGGCGTAAAAAGACGTGAAGACCTTGAACGTAATTTTAAAAATCTATTTAGATTAAAAGAAGCTATTATTTTATCCGATTTAGAAACTACCAATCAAGATAATGAAGCCATCGTTACTTATGCCGCTAACCAAGTTCAAGCCTATATAAAATCTTCCAAAAATGTAGGTATTACTTGGGGAACTCTTTTACGGGATATAATTAATAATTTTAATGAAGAGAAACGACCTGATTTAGCATTTGTTCAACTATTAGGCCAACCAATTAATTCGGATTTAAGAAAAAATTCTTTAGTACAAATTGCCGCAAAAAAGTATGGTGCTATCCATTTTGGATTACCTGCTCCACTTTACGTCTTACATCCTAATTTTTTAAAAGATATCCAAAATGAACCTTTTTATAAAACACTTGATGATTATTATCAAAAATTAGATTTAATAATTTCGGGTTTAGGAACGTTTGATTCATTTACTGTAAATAAGTATATGGAACAAAATTATAAAGAAAATATTTTTAAAAATATTGATACTAATCAAATTGTTGGGATGATTTATGGTAGACCATATGATATTAATGGTAATTTCCTAGGAAACTTTGATAATCGTACATGTGGTATTACTTTAAAAGAAATTAAAAATATTCCTATTCGATTTACTATCGTAAAAAATCGTTTTAAGACACAAGCCTTACTCGGTGCCCTCAGAAGTGGTATTATTACTCACTTAGTTACTAACGAAAGTATTGCTAAACGGATCCTAGCTGAAAATAAAAAATAAGGACAAAATCTGTCCTTATTTTTTTACTCTAAATTTCCCCAATAGATATTAGAAATATAATTTTGAAGGTCTACTACTGAATGCTTTCTTGAACGTGCACATTCTTTAGCCGGTTTATTACAAATAAAACATTTCCGAACTGGTAAATTAAGATCCTTTCGAGAAATTGCCATTCGTTTATCTTTTATCAAAACATCTGCATCAAAGAGACGACCTAAATCTGTCTTATCTTCAAAATTAATACAAATTAATTTAACATCTTTTATGTCTTCATCAATAACATAAAAATTTTCCGTACCAGAATCTTCATTCCAATTAGCAATTAACTTTAAAGTATAATTCTTATTTTTAAATTCTTTTTCTAACTTTCTAATCCCCAAATTAAAAAGTTTTTCAAGATAATAATTATTTTTAATTGGGCCCGGAATGTTCATTTTTACATCAATTAATACTTTGTCAGGATATTTTTGAAATATCGCTTTTTGCATTGCAACTCTTTTGTCTTTATTTGCAAGTACAGCGGAAATATCCTGTTTTTTGCCTTCTTTAAAAATTGACTTCAATTTAGTATCACCAAAATCTTTTTCAAAACAAAAAAATAGCCAGTGCGTCCACTGACTATTTTTTATTATTTTAATTAACTAAACTGCTAATTAAAGATTTGAGATTTCACCTTGGTAAATAGCACCACGACGAGCGTCAACAGTGATAGTTGAACCATCAGAAATCTTGTCAGTTGCATCAGTAGTACCAACAACAACTGGGATACCTAATGACAAACCAACAACTGCAGCGTGTGAAGTCAAACCTGAAGCTTCAACTACTAAACCTGAAGCCTTCTTGATAGCTGGCATGTAGTCAGGGTCGGTTACCTTAGAAACTAAGATGTCGCCTTCCTTAACCTTGCTGTTAGCTTCTTCTGCTGAGTTTGCTACAACAGCCTTACCAACAACTGAACCGTTACCTACACCTAAACCTTGTGCAAGCTTGTTACCAATGATTTGTAACTTCATTACGTTAGTAGTACCTGATTCACCAACTGGAACACCAGCAACGATGATTACAAGGTCGCCATCCTTAACGAAGCCCTTTTCCTTAGCAACTTCTGCAGCCTTTTCAAACATGTCATCAGTTGACTTAGGCTTTTCAGTCAAAAGTGGAGTTACACCCCAAACGATACCCAATGAGTGTTGGATCTTTTCGTCAAAGGTCATAGCAAGGATATCAGCGTTTGGACGGTACTTAGAAATCATACGTGCAGTGTAACCTGACTTAGTTGCAGTAATGATAGTCTTAACGCCCAATTCTTGAGCAGTACGTACAACTGATTCACCAATAGCTTCAGTAACGTTTGAGCCCTTGTATTCTTCGAATCTTTGAAGAGCTAAAGTGTTACGCTTAAGCATTTGCTTTTCAGTACGTTCGTCAATTTCAGCCATAGCCTTAACAGCCTTAACTGGGTACAAACCGTTTGCTGATTCACCTGAAAGCATAGTTGCGTCAGTACCATCAAGAACAGCGTTAGCAACGTCAGAAACTTCGGCACGAGTTGGACGTGGGTTTTCTTGCATTGAGTCAAGCATTTGAGTAGCAGTAATAACTGGCTTACCAAGTGCGTTAGCCTTCTTGATCAAGCTCTTTTGTACAAATGGAACTTCCATGAATGGAATTTCAACACCCATGTCACCACGAGCAACCATTAAACCATCAGAAACTTGTAAGATTTCGTCTGCGTTGTCAATACCTTCTTGAGATTCAATCTTAGGGAAGATCTTAACGTAGTCAGCACCTGCTTCTTCACAAAGTTCACGAATGTCCAAGATATCTTGAGCCTTACGTGCAAATGAAGCAGTAATGAAGTTAATACCGTGTTGTAAACCGAACTTAATGTCGTCAGTATCCTTTTCAGTGATACCTGGAAGGCGGATTTCAACACCTGGTGCGTTAACACCCTTCTTAGAACCGATTAAACCAGTGTTTTGAGCTTCACAAACAAGTTCTCTCTTAGCTTCGTCCTTTTCCTTGATCAAAAGGTCAACCAAACCATCATCGATCAATACGTGACCACCAACATGGGTATCATCGTACAAACCTTCGTAGGTAACGTGGATCATGTCCTTGTTACCCTTCTTAGTGTCGTCCATAGAAACACGGATCATATCACCAGTGTTAATAGTGAACTTGCCGCCTTCTTGTTCAGTGGTTCTGATTTCAGCACCCTTAGTATCCAAGTCGATACCAAGAAGCATACCAGTATCCTTTTCCACTTGACGAACCATCTTCATACGAGCAAGGTGTTCTGGGTGGTCACCGTGTGAGAAGTTGAAACGGAATACGTTTGCACCAGCTTTAGCTAAAGCAGTAATAGTTTCAATATCGTTTGAAGCTGGTCCTAAAGTACTAACAATCTTAGTTTTCTTCATTATTTAAAAAATCCTCTCCAAAAATTGACTAATTCTTAGTCATTTCTTCATTAACATCTAACAATGAGTAGTCACCTTCGTGCTTACCATCAAAAAGATCAAGAATGTCGTGAGTATTTGGCTTACCATTCTCCATGCCGACAGCTAAACCGCCTTTGCCATCGAGAAGTAAGTTAACAGCATAATTACCCATCTTAGTAGCATTTACTCTATCTTCGACAGTTGGTGAGCCACCACGTTGCATATGGCCAAGAACATTGGCACGAGCATCAAAGTCACCGTACTTCAAAAGTTCATTCTTGAAGTCTTCGGCATCCATAACGCCTTCAGCCAATACTACAAGGCCATGGTCTTTACCATCGGCAAAGCCTTGCTTAAGAGTTTCAGCAATCTTCTTAACGTCATAAGAACGTTCAGGAATAACGATTGCATCAGCTCCGCTGGCAACACCAACACGCATAGCAATATCACCACATTCACGGCCCATTACATTGACAATGAATACGCGGTGGTGACTACTTGCTGTGTCGCGAATCTTATCGATTGCGTCCATAGCAGTACGACAAGCAGAATCAAAACCAATGGTATATTCAGTATAAGGAATATCATTATCGATAGTTCCTGGTAAACCTACTGAATTGATACCAAGGCGAGTCAAGGCTAAAGCACCGTGGTAAGATCCGTCACCGCCAATAACGATAACAGCATCAATACCGTGCTTTCTTAATTGTTCTGCTCCCTTCTTTTGCACATCTTCTTGTGCAAATTCAGGATAACGAGCAGAATACAAGAAAGTTCCACCTTGGCTGATCTTATGGTCGACGTCTTCCGCAGTTAACGGAATGAAGTCACCTGCAACTAAGCCGGCAAAGCCATAACGAATACCAACAACTTCTAATCCGTGATGGATAGCAGTCTTGGCAACAGCTCTGATTGCTGCATTCATACCAGGGGCGTCGCCGCCACTAGTTAAAATACCAATCCGTTTCATGAATTCACCTCATCATGATTATTTGTGTAATTCCTCACATCAATTAAATATTAACATTTTTCTGCTCAAAAATCTCATAAAAAATGCTTTTATTTTAGCTTTTCTTAGCTATTTTTATCGGAACCGTTTTCATCATTAGGAATTTAACAAATTTATTCTTTAAAATTAACAAGTTTCAAATTCGTTAGTAAATATTGCTTTTTACTTGAATCATACCTATCGTTTTGAGCTCTAATTCCTAAGATATAAATTTGCCCTTCTTTCAAAAGGCCATGAATCTTTTCATATATATTAGGAAAAATAATAATTTCCTGTTGGCTACCTGAATCTGCAAAAACTGCAAAAGCCATTGTTGCACCCTTTTTAGTTCTAATAGGTTTTAAGCTCATCAACTTGCCAACAGCAATTCCAGATTCATTTACTTCAAAACTATTCAACGCTTTAGCATTAAATTTTTGAGCATATTTTTGTACAGCAACTAATGGAGTAGTTGTTGTAGCAAAACCTAATACTCTTTCTTCCATTGAAGCTTTTTCAGCATTAGTTGGTGGATCAACTTCTTTTAAGGGTACTCCGCCTAAACTTTCTGATAATGACAGATTTTGTCCGGTTAATTGAATATTTTCAATAATATCCTTGCAATTTGCTAATAGTTCATTTCGATTATCATTTATCTGATCAAAACATCCCGCCATAATCAATGTTTGAATTGGCTCTAACTGCAAATATTTTGCATCAATTTTTCTTAAAAAATCATCTAACGATTTAAATGGCTTTTTCAAAGAAACGATTTCTTGCAAGAAATCTACTCTAATGCCTTTAATAGCTTTTAATCCTACTAAAATTTTGCCATTTTCTAATGAAAAGTCCAATTTGCTATGATTAATATCCGGATTCAAAATTCGAATTCCTGCTTCTTGAGCCTGCATAATATATGATTGAGCTTTTAACCTACTTGCACCTGATGAATTAAGCAAAGCTGTATAGAAAGCTGCAGGATAGTGCACTTTTAAATATGCTAGCCAAAAGGCAATTTTTGTATAAGCTACTGCATGAGAACGATTAAAACCATAGTTGGCAAATTGTTCAATATAACTGTATACCCGTTCTGCGACCGCCTTAGCATGACCATTTTTTATCGCACCAGAAATAAATTTATTTCTTTCTTGATCAATTACATGCTGATCTTTTTTAGACATAGCACGCCGTAAAATATCGGCTTCTCCTAAAGAAAAACCAGCCAAAATTTGTGCAGTTTGCATAACTTGTTCTTGATAAACCAGAATACCATAAGTCGGCTGCAAAATTTGCCTTAAACTTTCATCAGGATATCGAACAGGTTCTTCTCCCTTTTTTCTTGCAATAAAAGTATCAATATTTTGCATTGGACCTGGACGGTATAGAGCATTAACCGCAACTAAATCTTCAAAATTATCGGGATGAAGTTTTTGTAAAACTCTTCTGATGCCATTTGATTCAAATTGAAAAACAGCATCAGTTTTGCCTTCTCTAAATAAGTCCAATGTTCTTTGATCATTCAAAGGGATCTTATTAGGATCAATATTAATTCCCTGACTTTTAATTAATTCCAAAGTATTTCCAAGAATCGTTAAGTTACGTAAACCTAAAAAATCTATCTTCAATAATCCTAAAGATTCAACATATTTTTTAGTTTGTTGAGTAACAGGAATACCCAATGGTCCAGATTGTAACCCAGAAATTGCCGCAATTGAGTCATCACTAATTACAAGACCTGCCGCATGAATAGAATAATGTCTTGGCAAGCCCTCCAATGCTTTAGCTGTTTGAAAAAGCAATTTATTGAGTGGTGTTGCATCAACTAAAAGTCTCATTTCTCTTGATTGGTTATAAGAGGACTTTAAATCAATCTTAGTTTTGGAGACTGGAACTGCACTCGCCCATTTATTAAGTTCAACCATGCTTAAACTAAATACACGGCCGACATCTCGCAAAGCCTGCTTAGCAGCTAAAGTTCCAAACGTCAAAATTTGAGCCGCATGATCCATTCCATATTTTTGATACATATATTTGATCACATCATCACGACGATTATCTGGAATATCCAAATCAATATCTGGCATTTCATGACGAGATGGATTTAAAAAACGCTCAAATAGTAAATTATATTTTAGCGGATTTACTTCTGTTATTCTTAAAGAATATGAAACTAATGATCCACATGCCGACCCTCTTCCTGGTCCTGTTGTAATACCAACACGATGGCAATAATTAATGACATCCCACACGATCAAAAAATAATTATCAAACCCCATTTGGTTAATAATTTTCAATTCATAATCTAAACGCTGTTGATATTTTAAAGGAATATCTCGATTAGAAAAACGAGCTTGCAAACCAGTTTGAGCTAAGTAATGCAAGTATTCTTGAGAAGAAGCAAATTTATTTTGATGATATTTAGGTAAAACTGGTGATTGAAAAACAACTTCTGCATTGCATTCTTCTGCAATTTTCCAGGTATTATCAATAGCCTTATCTAAATAAAAGTCATGATATCTTGTGATTAAACTTTGCGTATTAGCTAAATAATGCGAGCCCTTCTGTTTAGATAATAATTCTACATCTTCAAGTTTTTTGCCATTTTTTATCGCCCGTAAAGTTTTACGGAGAAATTGGTCCTGTGGTTCTAAATATTGTGTATCTTCAGTTGCTACTAATGGTATGTTAAACTGCTTTGACAAAGTTTCTACATAATTAATGTAATTTTGTTGAGACTTAGCCGCATAAACACCAAAATACAAAGAACTTGATTCTGGAATCATTTTTTGAAGATCACGAATGTATTCACTACCCAATGATTCATTTTGCTCGCATAGCATCAACAATTCACTATGCATATTGGCTGGTATAATAATTTCTAAATCTCCAAAATATTTAGTCAATTCCTTCAAAGTTAAGATCTTATTATTTTGATCATTTTCTGTAAGCAAATTAATAGCACTCGATAATTTCAAAATGTTTTTATAGCCATTATTATTCTTAGCCAAAACAATCAAATCATATTTATCTGTACTATTAATCAATCCATTAACTCGCACCTGCATCCCAAGCAAGGCTTTTATCCCTACTTCTTTAGCAAGTTCATAAAAATTAACCAAACCATAAGTTACATTAATATCCGTTAAAGCTACTGCTTCATAGCCCTTATTTTTGGCAGCAGATAATAAATCTTTAACCCTTGTCGGACTTTCCAATAATGTAAAAGTACTTAAATTTTGTAATGATGCAATTTTCATTTTTCTGCCACCTTTCTTATCATCAAGTATACCAAATAGTAACTTCTTAGTTTGAAAACAAAGTCTAATTTTGATAAAATTCTTGTAATGAAAGAAGGAATAACTATGGGTCGCTATATTGTTACTATTATTTGGAGCGTTATCTACATGATGGTTATCGGCTTTATCGCTGCACCTTTAACTCAAAGTGCATTTGAGCCTAAAGAAGCACTTATTATTGGTATTGTTTTTGGTATCCTCTTTGCAGCAATCATCCCAACCATTACCGCTCATTCACACAAAGATAAAAGTGAATATTCAAAGCTTAAATAATAAAAACCGCTAGCTTAAAAGCTAGCGGTTATTTTTTTGCTTAATAGAAACGATAATTTTTCTTTGTATCTACTTTAACATCAGCGTGCGTCAAATATTCAGTAAACATTTGCACATAATCTTTATCTAAAGCAAATTCAATCTTATCCATGCTGTATTCTGGATAGAAACCTCCACCCATAGCCCGATAATTATTTACAGCCAAGTGATAAATCTTATCATCATCGAGTGGCTTACCGTTCAAAGTAAGCTTAGTAAGTCGTTCACCTTCAGGTTTAGACAAATCTGCTTCATATTCAACAGGATAAAAGACATCAAAATGGTAAAGTTCTGGCTTTGGTTTAATCCATCTTTCTAAGAATGAGATCTTACCATTTTCATCCTTCTTCAAAAATCCTGCACTGTGTTCAATAATATGACGAAGTTCTTTACCAGTAAGCTTTACACGACAAAGTTGGTTAGCATACGGATAGTTTAAAAGAACATCTCGCATAGTTACTTCTTTACCAAATCCCTTTGCTTTTTCGCTCATTACAGCAGTTGCTGAAACATCAGCATCTGTAAACCATAATTGCATTTGTTGAAGCAAATTGATAAATGGAGCTCCTTCAATTCTGCCCTTCATAGCATTTTCAATTGGAGCTGGTTCACTTAACTTAGCAAGAGGCTTATCTAACCATTTTTGAGTTCTTTCATCCAGATTTTTAACGATATCAACAATCTTAGGATCAGGATCATAGTCTTTAGTATCGATTAACTTAGTGGACATATCCTTAATTTTTTTAGTTTCATCGTCAATATCTAAGACAACTTCAGCAACAGCCTCACCACGATAACCAGGTTGAACAATTGCTGTGTCTTTAGTTACTACATTTAAGCGACGGTGTTGGTGACCAGTTAAGAAAACATCGACCTCTGGAATCTCAGTTAAAATCTTGTAACCTTCATTTTCACCACGATGAGGTTCTGTAACCTTACCAGTTTCTGGATCACTTTCAAATCCACCATGATACATTACAGCCAAAACATCAACTTGGGGACGTAAAATTTTTGCATAATGTTTGATTTTATCAAAAGCTGAAACAAATTTTAAACCTTCAATATGTTCTTTAGGTTCCCAATGTGGAATATATTGAGTAGTAATACCTAAAAGACCAATCTTTATACCGTTCTTTTCAATGATTGTATATTCTCTACCAAAAGCTGGTACATTGGTTTCTTCATCAAGAATATTATCATTAATCATTGGCGCTTTATTATTATCAATATAGTAAGTTAAATAATCTAAACCAAAATTGAAATCATGGTTACCAAGGCAACGTGCATCATAACCTACTTCATTATATGCTTCTGTAAAGGTTGCTAAATCTGAAAAATCACCTGTAGAATGCGCATATGAAGCAAGTGGAGATCCTTGCAAGCAATCTCCTGAATCGGTAACAACAACATTATCAGCACCATATTTTTGCTTTTCTGCTTTAATTGCGGAACTAACTCTACTTAAACTAAATGGCGCATTGTATTCGCCTTTATTTTGATAATCTGTTGGCAATAAAAAGCCATGAGTATCACTAGAATGTAAAAATACTAATTTCATAAATTTATCCTTCTAAAAATAGGCATAAAAAAAGACACCTTAATACCGGGTGTCCTTTAATTATTAGTTATTGCCGTTTTCGTTGTTTTCGTTAGCAACTTGACGACCCTTGTAATAACCCTTAGGTGAAACACGGTGGCTTAAACGGTATTCACCAGTAGTTGCATCATAGTGCATTGCTGGAACACTCAACTTAATGTGACCACGACGTGAACGTTTCTTTTGCTTAGAAGTATGTCTTGCAGGTACTGCCATTTGATTGATCTCCTTTATTGTAGACTTAAGCTTCAGCCTTACTGCAAGCAGTAAGGTGAATCACTCATATGTTTCAATGATACTATTGAATCCTTCATAAATCAAGATTATTAGTCTTTCTTTTTATTAAAAACCTTATCTTGACCCATAAACCATCCTAATAAAATACCAATTATTACCATTACTGCCAATACAACAATTAATGGTAACTTTACTTTAAAAAAGCCAAAACTAATCGCAACTGGGTTAGTATTTAACACAATAAAAATTATTGCAATTAAAGCCACGACCAGGCTAATGATTAAATTAATTTGTCGTTTTTTCTCTATATCTTTCATTATTTCCTACTTTCTTGAGGCAAACATTAATGAAAGCTTATCTCCAATTGCAGGGAATAAGTTATAAAGCTTAGCAGCAACAGCTAAACTAATTGGCAAATTAAGTTCTCGCTTATTGCTTCCGAAGTAATGAACAACTTGCCAAGCAACATCATCAGGATCAAGCATAAATTCTTCAACATTCTTAACATAATTGCCAGTCTTATCGGCAATATTAAAGAAGTTAGTATAAACAGGACCTGGATTAACTGTCATAACTTTTACGCCAAATGGCATCAATTCAAGGCGTAAAACATTAGAAAATTGAATTACAGCTGCCTTTGATGCACTATAAGCTGCTGATTTAGTTGTTGGAACTTTTCCAGCAATTGAACCAAAATTGACAATCTGTCCTGTCTTTTCTTCCATCATTACTCTACCAATTAAACGAGTAAAGTACATTAATCCTAAAACATTAACCTGGAACATATTAGTTGCATCTTGCATGCTACTATCCATAAATGTTTCAAATTTACCAAATCCCGCACAATTAACTAAAAAGTCAATATGCTTTACAGAAGTAATGATTTTCTTAAAGGTGTCTTCAATTTCATCTGATTTACCCATATCTGTAGGAAAAACAAAAGCATTTACGCCTGAAAGTTCCTTTGCTTCTGCGGCAATATCATTTAAACGCTGTTCATTTCTAGCAATCAAAACAACAGTTGCTCCACGTCCCGCACTTTCCAGAGCGATAGAACGACCAATGCCACTTGAAGCACCTGTAACAACAACAACTTTATTTCTCAATGAATCACTCATTTTTCTGTTCCTTTCATTGGAATTAAAATTTGATCAAAATCATTAACTAATTTTGTATTTGGAAATACTTTTTGTGCTTGCTTTTCTAATCGCTTAGCTTTATTGCCAAGATATCGAGCAGAAATATGATCTAAACACAATTGCTTAACTCCATTATCGCGCGCAACTTCAGCTGCTTCAACTGCTGTTGAATGATAATATGAATGCGCTAATTTAGCTTCATTTCCAGCAAAAGTTGATTCATGTACCAATACATCAGCATTTTCAGCCAATTTAGCAATACTTGGTGTTGAACGCGTATCATAAATAATTGATATAATTCTTCCTGCTCTTTCAGGTCCTAAAAAGTCCTTTCCATTAATAACGGTTCCATCACTCAAAGCAATCTGTTCACCATTCTTTAATTTTCCTAATAATGGACCATTAGGAATATGATATTGAGCAAGCTTATCCATTAACAATTCACCAGGTCTGGAATCTTCAACAACTCGATATCCAAAGCTTGGCACTCTATGATCTAATTTATCAGTATACACCTTAAATCCTTGTCCCCGATAAATCAGTCCGCCTTCTGTTAATTCTACAAATTTAATTGGATAAGAAACTTTGGTACGTGACACTCGCAATGAAGTTCTTACGAATTGTTCAAGACCTGGAGGGCCATAAATAGTTAATGGACCTACATCGCCTTGAAAGGATCGCGTCGCTAATAACCCAGGTAGTCCAAAAATATGATCACCATGATTATGTGAAATAAAAATTCGTGTTACTTTTCTTAAACGAATATTTGTTTTCAAAATTTGATGCTGTGTCGCTTCACCAACATCAAACAACCAAATCTCATTAAGTTCATCCAATAATTTTAGAGCTAAGCTAGCTACATTTCTTTGTTTTGAAGGCTGACCTGCTCCCGTACCTAAAAATTCTATTTCCATGAAATCCCTATTCTAAAACTTTGAATGTTCAACTATATTTTTGACAATATATGCACTGTAATACTTCGATCCAGTTATATTTGGATGAGTTTTATCGTTGTAAAACCAATTTGGATGATTCTTAGAATAACCATACCAATTTATCACTGTAAGATTATGATAACGTTTAGAAGCCTTATTTAGCAAGTCATTAACTTGTCCCTGCCATTGACGTGTTGGAACATGCGTATTAATCCAAAAAACATGACGCTTAGGTCCAATTTTATGCATTAATTCATCCAAATCCCTCATTGGAAATGGGCCGTTAGTTCCTAAACCAATTAAAACATTATCAGCCAATACTCCTTGATTTCGATAATTATCAATTAAACTAAATGCTACATTTAATTGTCTTGAAACAGCCGCGTCAATTAATGCCTTAGGCATTAATTTCTTTAAATCATCACTAGATCCTGCCATAACGGAATCACCTACAGCAGTTACATTTATTTTTTGTGCTAATTGCAAATCTAACTGCGAAATTCCATATTTAGTAAATGATTTATTTACAGGATGTCTTTGGGCATTCTTTTTTGCTTCCTTAACGATATTGCTATCCTTTTTTTCTTTTTTCTTTTCTTTTTTAATTTTAGCAATTATTTTTTTATTATCTTCTGCTTGTGCTTGTTGATTTGATTTTATCCTCTTTGCTAATTGCGTCTTATTAAAATCAATTGCCTTAGCGTTTGGAGAAATGACAATACCAATACTTCCGATAACTAAAATTAAGAATGCAATTCCTGCTTTAATTTTTTTAGAATAATCATTCTGCGTATTGCTAAATACTTCTTTAAAGAATAACTTTGTTTTTTCAAATGTGACCTTACCCATTGGTTTTTCAACTAAACGGTAAGTAACTTCACTAAGAATTAAAATAATAATAATCTCAATAACATGATACAAAGTTGCATGATCAGCCAAATCGTTAAATTTATCTTCAAAGAAAATCATTACAGGAAACTGATACAAGTAAATCGCATAGCTTCTAGAACCTATCCAATTAAAAACAGGATTAGTTAAGATTTGATTCCAATGACTTCCTGGATGAGCAATAATTGCTACCATCACCGTAGTCAAAATAGTAAAGATTAACATCCCTCCACTATAAGTAAATGCCTCTTGAGGATTCATAATACTGCTTAAAAACATGGTAATCATACCTGCAAAAGCAAACAATCCTGTAGCATCTAAAGTTAAAGAATCAATCTTTGAAATATTGGCTTTCAATTCTTCAATTGGCCAAACTACTGCTAAAGCGGCACCTAAGCCTAATGCAAAGAACCTAGTATCTGTACCATAATAAATACGATTAATATCAGCTTTCATATAATATAAAGCTGTCATTTCAATCGCTGAAATTAACGAAAGTACCATTAAAAATCCAAAAATTTTCTTTTTAGATTTTACAAATTTAACTAATAAGAACATGACGATTGGCCACAAAATATAAAATTGCCCTTCAATCGACATTGTCCATAAATGAGTAAAGGGCGATTCATTCGCAGCAAATCGTTCAAAATAGCTCTGTCCATTAGAAATCTGCCAAAAATTATAGACATTTAACAAATTGGCTAAAACTATTTGATTTAATTTTGCCAACAAATTGCGCTGAAACAAAACTATCCAAGCTGCGCCCATCCATAAAACTGTAATCAATTGAGGATATAGCCTTTTTACTCTCGTTAAATAAAAATGCTTATTATCATATGTCCCAGTTTCACGATAAGATTTTAAAATATGATCAGTAACTAAATATCCTGAAAGCACCAAAAAAATCGGCACCCCAAGATAACCTCCAATAAAAGTATTAGGATTTAAGTGATACAAAATCACCCCAATTACCGCTAACGCTCTAAGTCCAGAATATCCTGTAATAAACCGATTCTTTTTCATACTATATAAAACTTCTCAATCTTAATGTTTAAAGTAAATTTATTGCACAAATTCAAAATTAAAGTCGCCAATTGCAACATCATCACCATCAACTGCACCTTTATTGCGCAAAGCATCATCAACACCCAAGTTCTTCAACTTACGTGCCAAAAGCATGATACCATCTTGGTGATCTAAGTTTGTCATTTGTACTAAGCGCTCAAGACCTTCACCCGTGACAACAAATTCATGTTCTCCAACCTTTTCAACAGTAAACTCGTTTTTCTTAGGAGCTTTGTATTTGTACTCTTTAGTTTCTTGAACAACAAGTTTAGGTTCTTCTTCGGCTTTTTGCTTTTCGACTTCTTCAACCAAACTGGCTGTATCTTGCATTAACTTATCTACGCCTTTGTGAGTAACACTGGATATTGCATAAACTGGTTCATCAATATTCTCTTCTTTAAGAGCTTTCTTAAACTCTTCAAATTTTTCTTCTGAACCTGGAATATCCATTTGAGTTGCTACAATTAACTCACGTTTTTGGGATAAGTCTTCAGTGTAACTTGCAAGTTCTTTTCTTATAGTCTTATAGTCTTCAATCGCTTCACGACCATTATTAGGATCCATTGAAACCAAATGTAGAATAACCTTAGTTCTTTCAATGTGTCGTAAGAATTGGATACCTAAACCTACACCTTGACTCGCACCTTCAATTAATCCTGGTAAATCCGCCATAGAAAAATCTCGACCGTCTGGCAGAATTACCATTCCCAAATTTGGTGTCAAAGTAGTAAATGAATAAGCTGCAATCTTTGGCTTGGCCTTAGTAACCACCGAAAGCAAAGTAGACTTACCAACTGATGGGAAGCCCACCAAACCGACATCGGCTAACATCTTTAATTCAAGACGTAAAACACGATCTTCACCCGGTTCACCGTTTTCAGCAATTTCCGGAGCAGTGTTCACACTATTAGCAAAGTGAATATTACCACGGCCACCGCGACCACCGTGAGCTACAACTAACTCTTGCTTATTTTTAACTAAGTCACCTATTAATTCGCCAGTATTAAAATCATAAACAGTAGTACCTACAGGAACTTTTAAATAGAGATCCTTAGCAGCTCTACCGTATTGAGATTTAATTCGTCCATTTTCACCGCTATCTGCCTTGAATTTTCTTCGATAACGGAAATCCATTAATGTACGCAAACCAGAATCAGCAACAAAGATAATGCTGCCACCGCGACCACCGTCGCCTCCGGCTGGACCACCATTAGGAACATATTTTTCATGGCGGAAAGCAACCATGCCGTCCCCGCCTTTACCAGCTTGAACTTCAATTTTAGTTTGATCAACAAATGTTGGCATGTTAAATTTCTCCTTCCGTCTTTATCTAACTTAAATATCATACCATAAAAATAGCGACATAATAGCTATTCTTTAGTATTTTACAAACTTAATTTTACAGATTGTGCTTGAGTTAATGATAAACCTGCATCACGTAATTCATCAATAGATGCTTCTTTTATTTTCTTTAATGAACCAAATTTTCGTAATAGTTTATTTCTACTCTTAGGGCCTATGCCCTTTATTGAATCAAGACGACTTGATAATGCATTTTTAGCATGAGTCCGTCTATGAAATGTAATTGCAAAACGGTGTACTTCATCTTGAATTCTTGTCATCAAATAAAATCCTTGTGATTTAGGGTCAAGAGGAATCAGCCTTAGGGGAACACCATTTATAGGATCACCAAATAATAAATGATTCGTACGGTGTTTATCATCCTTTACCATTCCGGCGACCGGAATATTCACATCTAATTCGTTACGTAATACATCTAAGCAAGCGTCAACTTGAATTTGCCCACCATCCATTAAGATTAAATCCGGCATTTTCTTATGTTCTCGTAAAAGTCGGCCATATCTGCGTCGAACAACTTCACGCGTATTTCTAACTTCATCGCCACCATTTTGATGCTCAACTTCACCTTTCAGCTTAAATTTACGATATGAAGTCTTATCTGGCTCACCATCTTTAAAAACAACTAAAGCTGATACAGGATCCGCTCCTTGAATATGTGAATGGTCAAAACTTTCTATAACATGACCATATGGTAAACCTAATGCATCAAAAATTTCCTTTTGTGCACCCTTAGTCTTTCGATTTCCTAATTCAAGCAAACGGAACTTATCATCAAGCTTCAATTTTGCATTGTCATGTGCCATTTCAAGAAGTGATTTCTTTTGGCCACGCTTTGGTGTTCTTACAGTAACATGAAGAACTTCTGCTAAAGCTTGGTTATCAATTCCTTCAGGAACTAATATTTCCTTAGGTAAAACACGATTTCTTTGACCATAAAATTGCACAATAAAAGAAGCAAATTCATCTTCTGGATCAGTCATATCAGTTAATGGAAACATTCTCGTTTCTCGTCTAAGCAATTTAGCCTGACGCAAGAAAAAGATTTGAATAGACAACCATGATTTATCAACGTAAAAATTAAAGATATCACGTTGCGTATTATCATTTGAAATGATTTTTTGTTTTTCAACAGTTTCCTCAATATATTTAAGCTGATCACGAATTTCTGCTGCTCGTTCAAATTCTAAATTAGCTGAGGCTTCTTCCATTTTTTGCGTTAGATCTTGTCGCACCCAACCAATATCACCATTTAAGAAGCTCTTTATTTTCTTAATTTGTTCATCGTATTCTTTTTGCGGTACTTTTTTAAAACATGCCCCTAAACATTGTCCCATGTGATAGTAGAGACATGGTCTGCCTTGATAACCATTGCATCGTCTTAACGGAAAGACCTTTTGAATAAATTTTAGCGTAGCTTGTGCAGCATAAACATTAGGATAAGGACCAAAATAATAACCATTATCTTTATGAACCACGCTTGTTAAACGGGTTTGTGGATCATGCTCATGGGTAATTTCAATATAAGGATACCCCGTTCCTTCTTTTAATTGCACATTATAATAAGGTTGATATTTTTTTATTAACGTAATCTCAAGTAAAAACGCTTCTTTATCAGTTGAAACAGTAATAATGTCATAATCCCTAATATTTTCAACTAATTCTGCTCTTCTGCCAACCTGCTTGCTTTTAAAATAAGAACGTACCCGATTTTTTAAATTTTTTGATTTACCAACATAAATTACCGTGCCATTAATATCTTTCATTAAATAGCAGCCTGGCTTTTCAGGTAAAAGTTTTAATTTATTTTCAATTAATTCAGTTGCCAAAAAATTCACTCCCTAAAATTTGCATATTAAATTTTAACATATTAATTAAGATCTGCTCTGTAGAAAGCTTTCAACAAGATAAAGATAGATCTAACCTAGCTTTTCTGCTATATTAATAGATAATATAATTTTAAGGAGATTTTTATGACCACATGGATTTTTTCATTCATTGATCAGTTTGGCTATTGGGCTGTTGCTCTAATGATTGCCATAGAAAACGTTTTTCCACCAATTCCTTCTGAAGTTATTTTATCATTTAGCGGTTTTATGACTCATAAAACTCAAATGACAATCTTTGGCTTAGTAATTGCGTCAACAATTGGGGCTGTTATCGGGGCTTTAATTCTATATTGGATTGGCACTCTTTTAAACGAAGAACGTTTAGAACGTTTACTTGATCATCAGCTCTTTAGAAAACTCGGTTTTAAAAAAGATGACGTTAAACGTTCTATCGCATGGTTCGATCGTCATGGTATCAAAGCTATTTTCTTTGGCAGATGCATCCCTGTAATTAGAAGCCTAATATCAATTCCAGCGGGAATTGCCCAAGTTAATATGCCTAAATTCATTATCTTAACTACTTTAGGCAGCCTTATTTGGAACACTATTTTAATAGGATTAGGCTCATATATGGGAAGCAAATGGCATGTGATCGTAACAATCTTTGAAGAATATTCACTAATCGTCGTCATTTTACTAGCAATCAGTATTATTTATTTTGCATATGTATGGCGAAAAAAACGAATAAAAAATTCATAATCACATGGGGAGTTGAGTGAATGAAATTAAATCTTTTTAGAAAGCAAAGCGTCAAAACCTATTTAGGTGAAGATATAAAATTTTCAAAAACTTTAACAGCCTTTGATCTTATCGCCATGGGCGTGGGCGCGGTCATCGGTACAGGAATATTCATTTTACCAGGAACGGTTGCTGCTACAACAGCTGGTCCGGGTGTTAGCTTATCATTCTTAATTGCAGCGCTTATCTGTGCGCTAGCCGGAATGTGTTATGCAGAATTCGCTTCATCTATTCCTGTTGCGGGATCTGCATATTCATATGGAAACATTATTTATGGTGAATCTATTGGTTGGCTTATGGGTTGGGCTTTAATTTTGGAATACATGCTAGCTGTAGCAACAGTAGCTGCAGGTTGGTCATCGTATTTCACCTCATTTATTAAGCCTTTTGGAATAGTCTTGCCTAAGGCAGTATCTGGTCCTTTTGATCCTGCTCATGGTGTTTACGTTGATATTGTTGCTATTGCAGTAATTCTTTTAATTTCCTTATTATTAGCGCAAGGAATGAAAAGTTCTATTAAAATCAATAATCTTGCGGTAATAATAAAAATAGCAATCATTCTTATCTTTATTTTCGTAGGTTTGCATTTCATCAAGCCCGTAAATTATCATCCATTTATGCCTTACCATGCTTCTGGTGTAATTAAAGGTGCAACGACAGTTTTCTTTGCTTTCTTAGGCTTTGATGTTGTTTCTGCATCAGCTGCTGAAGTTAAAAATCCGCAAAAGAATATGCAATTTGGCATCATCGGAACTCTTGCAGTTGCCGTTGTTTTATACATGGGCGTTTCGATCGTTTTAACGGGAATGGTTAATTACAAAGATTTAAATATTTCTAATCCTGTTGCTTTTGCGTTAGAATACGTGCATCAAGGTTGGATAGCCGAACTATTATCCTTAGGTGCGATGGTGGGAATGGCGACCATGATGCTAACGATGATTTATTCTAGCTCAAGATTAATTTATGCAATGGCAAGAGATGGTCTTTTACCTCACATCTTTAGCAAGTTAGACAAAAAGCATAATTCACCACAACTATCATTACTGGCTGTTACTATTATTATCGCTTTAGGGGCTGCATTCTTTTCTGTTGATCAATTAACTAATCTTGTTAGTTTTGGCACCCTATTTGCATTTACATTAGTGTCATTTGGAATTTTAAAATTAAGAAAGCGAAAAGATATTCCTAATGATGGGTTTAAAGTTCCTGGTTATCCTATAGTTCCTATTATTTCTGGCCTATTCTGTATCTTCATGATGTGTCAACTAAATAAAGATGTTTATATTATGGCTGGAATTTGGTTATTACTCGGAATTATTATTTATCTTGTTTACGGCTACAAACATAGTCAATTGAAAAATAAATAGCATTTTACATAATTTATTTTATTTAATAAAAAAAGAAGTGAGCTAGTCTCTCACTTCTTTTTTACTATATCTAGTTAATCTACTTGATTTAAAGCTTTGCCATTGACAAAGAAAGAAATAATATTTTCTGATGCTTCTTTAGTCAAATTTTGTCTTGCGACATGCGTAGCTGAACCGACATGCGGCGTCATAATTACATTATCCAAAGCAGCCAATTCTTCATCAATATGAGGTTCATTTTCCAAAACATCAAGGCCAGCTCCTGCAATTTCAGCGGTCTTCAAGGCCTTAACCAAAGCCATTTGATCCACTAAACTGCCACGAGCAACATTAATTAAAAAGGCGGTTGATTTCATCTTCTTTAATACATCACTATCAATGATATGTTCAGTTTCATCAGTTGCAGGAAGATGAATAGTTAAAAAGTCGCTTTCTTTAATTAAAGTATCAAAATCGACATACTTAGCATTTACCTTATCTTCAATTTCTGTAGCTACTTGATGACGATTATGATAAATAATGTTCATACCAAGCATTTGACCAAATTGAGCAACTAATTGACCAATACGGCCCATACCTAAAATACCCAAAGTTTTTCCTTCAATACTAAAGCCTTGGTTATCATATTCATTTACATCTAAAAATGCACCTTCACGTAAACTATGATCATAGAAATGCAATCTTCTTGCACAAGCTAAAATCATTGCCAAAGCTAATTCTGCTGTTGGACGAGTTACGCTTTTTGGACAATTTGAAACAACAATTCCCTTTTGCTTAGCATAATCAACATCAATGTGATCAAAACCAACACCATATGTAGAAATGATCTTTAAATTCTTTGCATTATCTAGAATCTTTTTATCAATAGTCATCTTAGGTGCAATTAAACCATCATAACCAGCAATATGATCAACAACCCATTCGTAATCATCATCCATACGATGGCCAACAGGTCCCATAGTTACTTCACAATTTTGCTTTAAATCGTCTAAAGCTTCTTCTCGTAAACCGCCAAGAACTAAAACTTTTGCTTTATTCATAAAATCCCTCTACATCTAGTTCAATATAATATTAACTATTCTTTTAAAGAATACACTCTTTGCCTATAAATTACCATAATTACAATATTTTATTGATAGCAGCAGCCACACCATCATGATCACAATCAAGCGTAATTTGGTCAGCATTCTTTTTAGTAATTTCAACAGCATTTCCCATTGCCACACCAATTCCTGCATACTTAAGCATTGGCATATCGTTCGCTTGATCACCTAAAGCCATTACATTTTCACGATTAACGCCCAGATGATCACATAAAACTTTTAATCCTGTACCCTTATCTACATTTGCTGCAGTTGCTTCATAATAAAATGGTTCCGTTTTTGACAATGTTACTTTGGTTTTAATCGTATCAAATAAGGGATCTTTAATTTTATTATCTAAATAATCTGGGGCATCCACATACATGCATTTGATTATTGGAATATTTTTCATTTCTTCTTGAGTACGGTAAGAAACTTCCAACTTAACAATTCGTGAATTATAGATAGTATAATGACCTAAATCTCGATTAGCCGTATAAATTCTATTTAAGCCTACAGCATGAAAATGCAAATCAAGCCTACGTGCTATTGTTTCTAAATCGATATATTGCTCATAGCTAAGGCCCTTTTTAAAAATAACTTTTCCGCTAGTTGATTCAACAACCGCACCATTAAAGCTAATAACATATTCATTATCATTATTATTCAAGCCTAATTCATCAAGATATCTTTGTGCTCCCGATAAAGGTCGGCCCGTACAAATAACAATCCTTTTCCCCATATTTTGGCTTTTGCAATTGTTTCTCTAACTTTAGAGGTTATCTCTTTTTTCGAATTAACTAACGTTCCATCAATATCAATAGCAATTAATTTTATATCTGACATTTTTCTTCCATCATAAATAAAAAGAAAGTATCACCATGTATGGTAATACTTCAAATTTCAAATTAACTATAAGTATTTTAACTCTATATTTATTACATGAAAATAATTATGTAAATTAAATCAGAGTAAAAAAAGAAAAGGGCTGACCTCTTACTTGTCAACTCTTTCTCTTCAGTCTCTTAATTCCCACATCTCATCATACTGATATTTTAATAAATAACAAGCTCAAAATCCAATCTTTGCAAGCCTTAAGTTATTTTATAAAAATCAATACATGTACTTATTCATAGTAACTAATGTAATTTTATTCCCGATGTTATATTACATTTCGGTTACAAATCTTATTACAGTAACTTGATTATCTCTTCTGCCACCTTTTTTTTAGACATTTGGGGCAAAATTTCTGGCTTTTTATGCTTGATCAAAATAGTCACCTGATCATTATCATTGCCAAAAACATCTTTAGAAACATCATTAGCTACTATATAATCAGCCCCTTTACTTTCTAACTTCTTATTAGCATTTTCAAGCAGATCATTGGTTTCAGCAGCAAAACCAATGATTATCTGATTTTTATTCTTAATTTTTGATGCAGCTTTAAGAATATCTGTTGTTTTTATCAATGATAAATTCAACTCATTTTTATTATTTTGTTTCTTAATTTTATGATCTTGAACTCTTTCGCATCGCCAATCGGCTACCGCAGCAGCCATTATCAATACATCAGAATTTACAAATTCATGTAATACTGCTTTTTCCATATCTTCTGTAGTTTCTGCATGAATTGATTTGATTCCTTTAGGAATAGATACGCTAATATTTCCATAAATTAATGTAACATCAGCCCCCTGCTTTTTGGCAGCTTCCGCAATTGCAATTCCCATTTTTCCACTTGAATAATTACCGATATAACGTACAGGATCTATAGGCTCTATTGTTCCGCCAGCTGTAACTATAATTTTCTTACCGGCCAAACAGTCATTGTCTTTTATAATTTCACTCATCCAAGTTAAGATTTCTGAAGGCTCAGGCATTCTGCCTTTTGCTACATATCCTTCTGCCAAAACCCCAACCTTTGGTTTCATAATTTGAATACCATCTTGCTTTAACAAATCTAAATTTCTCTGCGTTGCCGGATTAGTCCACATTTGATCATTCATTGCCGGAATCACAAACTTAGGTGCGCTAGTCGCCAAAATAGTTGTAGAAGCCGCATCATCGGCTATTCCACAAGCCATCTTTGCAATAAAATTTGCTGTTGCAGGGACAACTAACGCCAAATCGGGCCATTGCGCAAGTTCAACATGAGAAATTTTATCTTCATTTTCTTTTGACCATAAATCATCTAATACTGGATATTTTGTTAAAGCCGCTAAAGTATGGCTAGTAACAAAATGTTCAGCATTTTTTGTCATTACAATTCTAACTTCATGTCCTGCTTTTTCTAATCCACGAACAACTTCAATTGCTTTATAACAAGCTATTCCACCTGTTAAATATACCGATATTTTCATATTTCCGGTCCCGCTTTACATAATATTTAATATGTATGAATTATTCTTCTGAAACTATTTTCTTAAACTTTTTATTTAATCGAGAATTCTTGCTTTGATGCAAGATTAAAGGATTTACATTTTTGCCTTCATCTACTAAAACAATCCCCTGCTTGTAAAACAATCCCCTGCTTGTCCTTAATAGTAAACAAATACGTAATATGCATACCATGAGCCTTTAAATTATCGTTATAAATTGCTACAACATTATAATTTGTTTTCTTTTTTCCATCAGGATTCCAACTTATCTTTATTGATTTTTTATTAAGTAAAAATCTGCGTTTTTCTAAAGCAGAGGGATAAACTGTTCCAGATGAAGTTTTTAAATTCTTAGTAGAATATTTTGTATATTTTTGACCCATTGATTTACTCCATTGGATCATAAATTTTTCTAATTCTTTATCTTGTTTAGTTGACCAAATTAGCTTGTCTTTTTTATTTCTAACGTTAGTATTTCTTACATTTTTTTGTAACTTACGTTTTTCTATTTCTTTATTTTTAACTTTCTTCTTTTTTATTTTCATTGTCTGCTTCGATGTTGCAGCATTTTGTTGATGATCATTAATATGTATTCCATCTTTTTCAAAACTCATGCTACATCCCGACGTAGTTAAGCAACCTAATGCAATTAATCCTAATAATAGTTTTTTTTTCATTGATATACTCCAAAAAAATAATTTTAAATTCATTATAAAGTAATCCAATAAATAAGTGAAAATGAATTTTTAAACCATTGACAGCGTTTTCATA
>NZ_BALY01000029.1 GCF_000615445.1 Lactobacillus hamsteri DSM 5661 = JCM 6256
GGCAATGATCGACCTCATGTTGAATTACTTCGGCCGTAAATTCACTAAATTTTTCTCTATGCTTTTTCATTTGCATATCTTGATACTCAACTTCAACTTCTTTATAGCGTTGTGTAGGTCTCATCCCCTCTAATGATAAGCATCCTTCTTCTGTTAAATATGGATTTTTTACAGATATAATTTTAGGATTAAGCATAACTATGGCTAATGGTCCTACATAAAAGGCAATGATGCTTTTATTAACTCCTATCATATTAGCTGCCAAACCAGCAGCTTGATTCTGATGCGCTACTAACGTATCCCTTAGGTCAATTGCATCTTGCAAATCATCTTGCGTTGCTGGTACCGATTTTTGGCTTAAAGTTAATTGGTTATTAATAATAGTTTTTACTGTCATGATATTTCCCCTTAATTAAATTCGTTTTCTATAATACTTGCTAAATTGATGCTTTGCCAAATTAAGTTATTGAAAAATTATTTTCAAAAGAACAATATGTATAACAAAGTTAAAAAACAGAAAGTAAAAATCAATAATGTTATCAAAACTTAATAATTTTAATCCTATTTATTAACATTGAAGTTTTATAATACAAGTTAGACAATTCTGAGGGGAGTTATATATTTTGAAGAAAAAATTATTGGCTTTAGCTATTGCAGTAGCGGGATTAACTGTCCCACTCGGTTTCAGTAGCAAATCGCATAACACTGTTATGGCAGCCACTACAGCAGAAAAATCTGAAATGCGTAGCTTTGTTAGAAATACGATGGCACAAAATCATGTTCGCGGTAGTGTTGTTGTCATCAAAGATGGTCAACCTCAACAAATCAGCTATGGCTGGGCTTGGTATGGTAAAAGAATCGGTAATGGTAATACCAAAGTTGTTTATCCTACTTGCTCATTACAAAAAGTACTTACTGGTGCGATGATTGTTCAATTAATCAACGAAACAAACGGAACTGATCAACAATTTAGTCAATACACCAAAATTTCTCGTTGGTATCCTAATTTAAGAAATGCCAACCAAATTTCTGTGGGCAACTTATTAACTCATACTTCTGGATTAACGGCTACAGGCACAGAAGTTAACCGTGGTTACAATTACTCTGAAGATAATGCCGTTAAATGGGTTATTAACAATGCCAATGCAACTCCTGAAGCCAAAGTTGGAACTTATTACTACAATAATACCAACTATATTCTTTTAGCAGGTATCATTAAGGCCGTCACCGGAAAATCTTATGAGCAGAATTTCCAAGAAAGAATAATCGATAAGTTAGGTCTTGATCACACATATCTTTACCAAAATATTCCTGGTTCAATGACTGATGCTATTTCTTATGTTTGGAACGGTAGCAAAAATTATAAACAAGGTGCATACGTTAAACGTTCCCTTGCTTCTCAACTTGTAGGAGCCGGCAACTTATTTTCAACACCAATGGATTACTACAAGATGCAAGTCGGTTTAACCAACGGTGCTATTTTAAGTAGTTCTGACTTCCATTACTTAACTCACTTAAAGGCAAAAATTACAGATTATTCTGGCGGTGTCTACTTGAAAAATAATGAAACCTTAAAGATGGCATACGGAAACTTAGCTGGAACGCACTTTGGGGATTGGTTCCAAATGACAACTGATAATCAAAACGGTCTTGTTATGTTCCTTAATCAAACTGCTGGTAATGAAAGTGCTAATAAAGCCGTCGGTTATCAAATCTTAAACCATATTAAAGCCAATACTTTTACTGCAAATTAATTAGTTATAAAAAATAAGACATCTCAACATGAGACGTCTTATTTTTTTGTATCAATTATCAAATAATATTTTATACATTGATGGTGCTAATGGCCTTTTCAACAATAAGTTCATGCCCACCGCACTTTTCTTTTTTGGACCAATCTTTTCTTCTTTAACTGTATCCTGCAAAACTTTTCCTTCTCCCAAATAGAAAAATTCCTTTCCTACCGCGTCACTGCGTTTTACAAAAAGTTGTAATTTCATATCTGGTTTAAGCAATCGCTGAACTTCATCTGAACTCAAATGGCGCGGCGCTCTTGTATACCAACGCAAACTGCGACCATCAGACAACTGATTATCATAAACAGCATTGCGCTTTTCTTCAGAATCTTTTTTATATGTAATAAAAATTGGTGTTACATTTTCACCAACACGATAACCATACATTGGCGCACTCACATCCAGTGGCCAATTCAAAAGGCGACAAACATCTTTACGATCATACTGTTTATAAATAGTAAATTGTTGGTCATTTTGATAATCCTGATTAAGCAAAAGTCCCGTTTCCAAAACATCCATAAGCAATTTTTTAAAAGCAGTATTTTTAAGACAATTCCTCATCACGGGCGAAAACTCATAAGTCAATAAATCATGATTAATTAATGAGCTACCGCCATATTGTTCTTTTTTCGTTGTTTTCCCACTTTTAACATCAAAGAATGACAAAGTTAAAATATCATCAACTGAATTAAGGACGTCCTTGTCTACGTAAGCATGATGCTTATTCAACTGTTCAATATACTCATCAAAAGAAATTTTTCTATTATCGCTATTAAGCAACATTTTTAATAAAAGAAGCTCATGTACTCTTTTGCCGCTTAAAAGCTCTTTAGTTACAAATGAAAGAATTTGAGACTGTTTTTTCGTTAATTCAACTGACTCACCCATCTTTTGCAAAAAATCACCATAATGCGCTAAAGCATGATTTTTAGCAAAAACTAATGGCGAAGTTGAACCATAATTATAGAAATCAAGCAAAAGTGGTACTCTGCCTAATTTTTGTTTCAATTCTTTATAAGAGATTCGCAACTCGCGCATACTATCAAGTTTAACCTGATCTAAAGAATGCAAAATACGCTCACTAGCAATTTGGCTAAAGTTAATCGTAGATAAGCCCACAAAATCTGGAATCTGAATTTCTCGGCGAACACGATCTTTATCACGACTTGTATCATTGTTCAAAGCAATCGGAATCAGATAATTATTTTTATAATTGCCAATAAAGTCCAAAACTGTAACAAATTGTTTATTAGGATATTTTCTAAGTCCGCGACCTAACTGCTGAATAAAAACAATACTAGATTGTGTATTACGCAGCATCACAATTTGATTCAAAGACGGAATATCAACACCTTCATTAAATAAATCTACAGTGACAATATATTCAATTTTTCCTGCTTCTAATTCTGTTACAGTTTTTCCACGTTTATCTTCGCTATCTTCGTTAGTCAAAGCAACTGCTGGATGACTTGTCGCTGTGAGCTTTTCAGCTAATTCCCGAGCTTCATCCTGACGACTGCAAAAGATCAATCCCCGTGGACGATCACCGGAATAACCATAATAATTTAACTCTTTCAAAATATACTGCACTCTTTTATCGGCAGTTAAATAGCGCAAGTCTGTTGTATCATCTATAATTTCGCCATTTTCTTCATAATCCTGAATACCTACATAATGAAATGGCGTCAGTATTTTTTCTTCTAATGCATCCCGCAAGCGAATTTCATAAGCCAAATTGTAATCAAAAATTTTATAAACATCTTGCTCATCCATTCGTTCTGGTGTTGCCGTCATTCCCAGCAAAAATTTAGGCTTAAAATGACACAAAATTTTCTGATAGCTTGGTGCTGCAGCACGGTGCGCTTCATCAATCAAAATATAATCAAAATAATCAGCGGGTAATTGTTCTAAAATTTTATCCTGGCTCAATGTTTGAACTGTCGCAAACAAATATTTTTTATTCACATCATGCTTGTTTCCTGACAAAATTCCGTAATCACTTTGCTTGCCACCGATAACCTGATAAAAACTTTGTAATGATTTTTCCGCAATTTGCCGGCGATGCACAACATATAAAAATCTTTTGGGCTTATATGCTTTAACGGCAAATGCTCCTAAATACGTTTTTCCAGTTCCTGTCGCTGAAACAATTAAGCCTTTAGTTTGCTTTTCAGCAAGCAAGCCTTGTAAATTCTTAAGGGCATCCTGCTGCATTTGATTAGGTTTTATTTTTTCAGAAATTATATTTTTCTCGGAATGATTATTGACTGGTTTCACCCAATTTTTACGATAATTCTTTAGCCATTCATCAGTTAAATCAAAGCTATTTTCTTCCAGTCCCTTAATCTGATCAGAAAATTGCTTAGTCAAAGCTGCTTCTTTATTAGAACTGATTTTTAACGACCACTCATAATTACTGATAAGAGCTGAACGAGTAAAATTAGCACTACCGATTATCACAGTTTGATAATCTTCATGCTCAAACAAATATCCTTTAGCGTGAAAACCGGCTTCAGATGCAATTTTAATTTTTAAATTAGAAATTTTTTTAAGTTCATCAAATACACGCGGATTATTAAAGCCTAAATAATCTCCTGTTATGATTGTCCCTGTAACATTTTTCTTAGCTAGGTCGGCCATCACAACTTTAAATGGCACGAGCATATCTTGAGTTATAAAAGCTACCGCCCAAGTAAAACTTTTGCATTTTAACAGTTCATCCCGCAATGTTGACCAAATTTTATTATCAGAATTATTGGCAAGAAGCTGCGGACCTAATAATTCATGACCTGGATAATTATCATCATAAAAGCCATTTAAAATGGCATCTTTGAGCGTCTTATTCATAAAATCTCCTCACCACAATTTTACACAAAAAAATAGAAGCTCAAACTAATGAGCTTCTATTAATTTTTACCAATTCCACTTATCTTTATAACGATATAAAACAACTGGAATAATTGAAACTACAACGCACATTGCAATTAATAAAATGACATATGCTGCACGTAAGTGGTTTGGCGTTCCCGCAGCCGGAATAAAGGTTACGAAAAATGCGATAATCGTAATAAACATGGCTACACATGCAATTGCAATACTTCTAAACGCATTTTTAGACATGTAATAAGCACGTGGGATATCTTCATGATTACGTTTCAAAACAATATAAGCCACAAGCATAATCATGTAAACCATCAAGTATTGAGCAGTTGTTCCAGCAAGAGAAACGTTAAAAGCAAAATCGGCATCTGTTCCACTTGTAAAAGTAATTAAAACACCTGCAACAGTAACAATTAAAGATTGAACGACCATTAATCTAATTGGAACGCCACGCTTTGTTGTTTGAGCAAAGTATTTTGGCAAGTATCCTTCTTTAGCTGCTTCATACATTCCTTGGTTAGGTCCTGCAATCCAGTTTCCTAATTCACCAATTACACCGCAAGCAAGAAGAACGCCGACAATTTTCTGTAAAAGATCGCCTGAAATTCCAATTGAGTTAACTAATTTTCCATATGCATAAACAAATCCGGTACTATTTTGGATTTCATTTTTTGGCACTGTCATGCCAATAGCCATGCTTCCGAACAAATCAAAGCAAATAGCAGTTGCTGCTAACGCGAACATAACTTTAGCATATGAACGAGGATGCTCTAAGTTCTTAACGTGAGGAGCTGATGCTTCCCCGCCACAAAAGGCTAGCATAAATGGTACAAAGGCTACTAAAGTCGAACCATTTAAATGATGAGGCAAAATTGTATTCCAACTAATAGTCATATGAAGCGGATTTCCTTGAGCAACATATACAAAGAAGCCCAAAATCAAACTAACAACCGGAAGTGCTATTCCCAAAATAAATAGCCACTCCGCAATTCGACCGATTTTTCTAACACCAATAACCTGAATTGCTGTTGTTCCCCATAAAATAATCATCATTAAAATGAAACGAACAAGGGGATTAGTATTAAACCACGGTGTACCTAAAGCAATAGATAAAGCTCCAATTACGACGTACATCATGGTACACATACCAACTGTAATGTGTACCCATTGATAACAAAGGGCCGTCCAACCAGTCTTTTCACCTAAAGTTCCTTTTACCCAAGTGAAAATACCGCCTTTTTCCCAGCCCTTAATTGAGGCCATTTCACCAGCCATTTGCGTAATAGGGATAAACCACGCAATTCCGGCAATTAATAAATAAAATAAGGCCGTTGGACCAGTTTTACCAAACGGTGCTAATTCATTAACAGAAATAACCATCGAACTAGTCATCGCAAATAATTTAAAAGCAGTCAGGCGATTATATTTCAGATCTTGCTCTAACGCCCAATCTTTTTCTTTGCTCACACAATTCAACTCCTAACAAAATATACTTCTTCATTATACATAGACCAATTAAAAAAAGCATTCAAAAATGAATGCTTTTTAAACTTTTTTATTGGTCTATATCTAATAATATCGGGCAATGATCTGCACGAGCACCTGTATCAATCATTTCAGACCGCTTTATCTTATCTGCAATTCGATCACTAGTTAGCCAATAATCAATTCTCCAGCCTGAGTTGTTAGCTTTAGCCGTTCTGACTCTTTGAGCCCACCAAGAATAAATCCCTTCTACATTGCCATTTACTTTTCTAAACGAATCAGTAAAACCCGCATCAAGCAACTTAGTAAAATCGGCTCTTTCTTCGTCCGTAAAGCCAGCAGAATGATGATTGTTTTCGGGATGCTTCAAATCAATTGGTGTGTGTGCGCAATTGTAATCACCACTAGCAAGAACCGGTTTTTGCTTATCAAGTTTTTGCAAATATTCAATATATTTTTCATCCCAAACTTGTCGGTCGGCTAATCGTTTCAAGCCATTGCCTGAATTTGGCGTATATACTTCTGTAACAAAGAATTCTGGGAACTCTAAAGTAATTATCCGCCCTTCTGAATCCATCGGCTCTGGAGCTCCAATAACCGGATATGAAGCTTCTAGATTCAATTCCTTCTTATATAAAAACATAGTCCCAGCATAACCCTTACGAGCTGGTTCCTCAGATGATCTCCAAACATAATCATACTCTGGAAATTTTTCTGCCAAAATTGTTTGATGCTTTTTAGTAGGACCGGTTGCGCGTAGTTTAGTTTCTTGAATAGCAATAATATCTGGATTTAAATTATGGATTTTTTCTAAAACTTTTCTCGTTTCTTGTGCACGAGCAGATTCACTAGTTAAAGCAGCATTTAATGAATCGATATTCCATGAAATTAATCTCATTTCGTTCTCCTTATCCGTATATCCTCGGCTCCATTATAACGAAAAACATAAGAAAAAAGCTCAGCATAGACTTTTTCTAAACTGAACTTTTTAAGGGAGTTGTGTTGAATGAGAATAACGAGAATTTATTTTACATTAGCTTTCTCGACTAATGTTGATGCTAACCATTACATAATTTAAGTTTCATTATGTTAGGGATAAATAGTTAACACCTAAGTAATAAGGAATAAAAGATCTCTTGATCTTAGTTTCTTACTATAGAATTCCTCCTTTATTGTTGAGTTGTGTCTTAACATTTCTGCTATGTTTATAATATATCACTCAAGTGACACTACGTCACTATTTATTTTCTGTCTTAAGAAATTATTTAGAAATTGGTTGAATTGCTATTAATTTCATAATGAAACTAATAGCGCCATTCCACGTGAAACATTTTTATATTTTTCAAAAAAACCATTCTTTTTGTGTTTTGTTGAACAAAGTCAAGTGTATAATAGGAAGCGGTCATATTATTAATTTTTACGGAGGTTTAAATTTATGACAAAGATTTTTGCTTACGCTATTCGTAAAGACGAAGAACCATTCTTGAACGAATGGAAAGAAGCTCACAAGGATATCGACGTTGATTTCACTGATCAACTTTTGACTCCTGAAACTGCTAAGTTAGCTAAGGGTGCTGACGGTGTTGTTGTTTACCAACAATTAGATTACACTCCAGAAACTCTTCAAGCTTTAGCAGACGCTGGCGTAACTAAGATGTCATTACGTAACGTTGGTGTTGACAACATTGATATGGACAAGGCTAAGGAACTTGGCTTTGAAATTACTAATGTTCCTGTTTACTCACCAGACGCTATTGCTGAACATGCTGCTATTCAAGCTGCACGTGTATTACGTCAAGACAAGCGCATGGACGAAAAGATGGCTAAACGTGATTTACGTTGGGCACCAACTATCGGCCGTGAAGTTCGTGACCAAGTTGTAGGTGTTGTAGGTACTGGTCACATTGGTCAAGTATTTATGCACATCATGGAAGGTTTCGGCGCAAAGGTTATTGCTTACGATATCTTCAAGAACCCAGAACTTGAAAAGAAGGGTTACTACGTTGACTCACTTGACGACTTGTACAAGCAAGCTGACGTAATTTCACTTCACGTTCCAGACGTTCCAGCTAACGTTCACATGATCAACGACGACTCAATCAAGAAAATGAAAGACGGCGTTGTAATCGTTAACTGCTCACGTGGTCCACTTGTAGACACTGACGCTGTAATCCGTGGTTTGGACTCAGGCAAGATCTTCGGTTTCGTTATGGATACTTACGAAGGCGAAGTTGGTGTATTCAACAAGGATTGGGAAGGTAAAGAATTCCCAGACAAGACTTTGGCAGACTTAATTGACCGTCCAAACGTTTTGGTAACTCCACACACTGCCTTCTACACTACCCACGCTGTACGTAACATGGTTGTTAAGGCATTTGACAACAACTTGAAGTTGATCAACGGCGAAGAACCAGATTCTCCAGTTGCATTGGACAAGAACAAGTTCTAAAAACAACTTAGATCCAGATAAAAAGCACCGAACTTTTTAGTTCGATGCTTTTTTGTTTTACATTTTTAATTTAATGGATAAGTATATGGAAATTGTGCAGCTTCCGGAACTTTATCCCAAGTTACTGTATGCCCTGCTCCATGAGAACAAAATACAGAGTTCGGCGTATTTTCAAGATCAGAAACAGGATCATAGTTTTTCTCTGCAATTATTTTTTCACTATTGTGACAATCGCGATACCCCAAAACTACACATTCCAAGTATCCTTCGCCATGAGTATAACTACGAACTTCATTTGCATAATCCTGCATTTCAGAAACAGGCGCTTGACCTATAATCACAGTATACCGTCCATTATCTTCTGGGCCGTTAAACTTGCCATTCATACGTTGAATATCGTTGAGTGCACGTCCCACTTGGCCTGCCGGAATTTCTAAGCGAAAACTATACCATGGTTCAAGAAGCTTGCAGGCATTTCTTATTTTTAATTCCATTAAACCCTGACGCACAGCACGATAGCTTGCCTCGCGAAAATCTCCGCCAACTGTGTGCACGTTGCTTGCACGACCACCAATTAAAGTGATTTTCATATCCGTAATCGGTGAGCCAGTTAAAACCCCCAGATGTTCTTTAGAAGTCAGTGCTGTCATAATTTGATGCTGCCAATTTTTATCTAAAACTTCTAAACTACAATCATTTTCAAAAACAACACCGCTATTTTCTTTTCCTGGTTCTAAAAGCAGGTGCGTTTCAGAATAATGACGTAAGGGTTCAAAGTGCCCCACAGCTTCAATCTTCTGAGTGATAGTTTCTTTATATAAAATACTTCCTTGATCAAAAGTTACATTTAAATCAAAACGCTCAGCTAAAATCTGCTGCAAAATCTCCAGCTGAATTTTGCCCATAATCTGTAAATGAATTTCTTGCAGATGCTCAGACCATTTTATGTGCAAATTGGGATCTTCATCTTCTAAAATTTTCAAGGCATCCAAACACTTATAAATATCATTTTTACCGGGATTAACTCGATAAGTTAAAACTGGCTTCAAACTATTAGCAATATCGGCAACATTTACACCCTGTCCTGGATAAGTTGAACTCAAGCCTGTTACTGCCACAACATCCCCAGCTTTAGCCACAGAAATGACTTGATATTTAGTTCCATCATAGTCGCGAATTTGATCAATTTTTTCATCAGGAAAAAGTTCTATCTTTGCTTTTAACTGTCCCCCTAGGACTTTCAGCCAAGTTAAACGATTGCCTCTTTCATCATGAGAAATTTTAAAAATTCTGGCTGCAAACTTTTCTGAATACTCAGATACCTTAGCCCATTTTTCAATTCCAGCAATGAAATCATTAACGCCTTGCAATTTTAAGGCCGAACCGAAATAAATTGGAAAAATTGTCCGTTTAGCAATTAAAGATTTAATTTGATTATCCGAAATAATTCCATCATTTAAATATTGCTCCAAAAGCTTTTCATCAACTGTCGCAACATTTTCATAAAAGTCATCATTAATATCAGAAAAGTCAAAACAATTATCAGCCAAATTCTTCTGCACATCCGCAATGATTTTATCCTTATCAACATCTGGTGCATCCATTTTATTAATAAAAATAAAACATGGTATACCATAACGTTTTAACAAATTCCAAAGCGTGCGCGTATAGCTAGTTACCCCATCTGTAGCTGAAATAACTAAAATTGCATAATCTAAAACACTCAATACTTCTTCGGTTTGACTGGCAAAATCCATGTGTCCCGGCGTATCCAGCAAAATCATTTTAAAGTTATCAGTTTCAAGCTGTGCTTCATGAGAAAAGATAGTAATGCCACGCTTCTTTTCTAAATTATCTGGATCAAGAAAAGCATCCCCGTTATCAACGCGACCTAACTTCCGCAAATTGCCAGCTTCATAAAGCATTGCTTCAGACAAAGTTGTCTTGCCAGCGTCTACGTGGGCAACGATTCCAGCAGTAATCTGTTTCAACGCATTCACTCCCTTACTATCCTAATTTTACGCTTTATAAATTAATAAGCTTTCTTAAAATCATTTTGCATGAGTTTAACAAATTCCGGATAAGTTTCTACTTCAAAAAGAGGATGCAAATTTAAATTATTTTTACGATGACGGTGATTGTACCAAATACTGTCAAAGCCATACTTTTCTGCTCCTAAAATATCAGACTGCAAACCATCGCCAAAAAAGATCGTTTCATTAGGACTAATTTCCGTCCGACTAAAGAAATAATCAAAAGCATGCTCATCTGGCTTTTGACAATGGGCTTCTTCAGAAGTAACAATCAAATCAAAGTAATCATAAATTCCCGCAAGCTTTAAACGATGGCGCTGCATAAATTTTTCACCGTTACTCAAAATCGCTAACTTATAACCCTTTTTTTTTGCAAAACGCAAAGTATCTTGCACACCAGGCAATAACTTATGTGCTTCACCAAAGTATGAACGATATTCTTCCATGGTTTTAGCTCCATCAACGTCAATGTTTAAATGGTCTTTTAAGAAAACACGGAAACATTTTTCGCTTAATTCATCATAAGTTAATTTGCCTTGTTCTAAGTCTCGCCATAAGCCTTGGTTATAAGCATGATATTGTCGTTGAAGCTCAGCGGAAACAGGCCAATGATGTTTATTAAATAAGCTATTGAATGCAAAATCTTCCGTTGCCGCAAAGTCAATTAAGGTGTCATCAACATCAAAAATGATTTGTTTATAACGCATAAAAAAACTCCCTCTAATAATGTCTCTTGGAAAATCATTATATCAAGGAAGCTAATCTATTTAAAAGAATACCAATTTCAAACTAAATTACATTACGGTTAAAAGGATCATCGCTGATGCCTTTTTCAAGAATATCGTGACACCATTGTCTAGCAGAAAAAAGTGAATGATCACGGTAGTTTCCGCAAGTTTTTATAGTTGTACCAGGCACGTCTTCCCAAGTAATATCATCACGAATTTCTTCAAGAGAAGATTTTAATGCTTTAGCCACTTCAGTTGTAGAAGGCTCGCCCCACATGATTAAATGAAGCCCGCCAGTTGGAATAGCATTTTCATTCGGCTGAACTAAGCGTAAATCATAATTCGAAATTTTATCCCCTTTAGGACCTTCTTCCACAGCAATTAAACGAACATAAGGTGCTTTAACCTTGGTATGATCTAATGTAAAACTTTCAACTTTAGCCATAAAATCACTCCTTATTCAAAATATATTTCTTCATATTCTATCTAAAAGATGCATTTTATGGAAAATAATTGACTTTCATTAAAAACAAAATTAAAATTTTAGGTAATAAGTTCGAAAGGAAGATTTATCATGGCAGTTCAATTACAAATGATTATTCGTTGGCAATTCCAGCACTAGGGTTGTTTCTGCTTTTGTACAGATGCGACCCATAAAGTCGTATCTGTGCTGGTAAATCTTTTGATAATAATTACCCGCACGGAAAACTTCACGTGCGGGTTTTGTTTTAGGCATTTCCTGCAAAATCGGGAAATGCCTTTTTTGTTTAAAGGAGTTAGCAATGAAAAGATTAATCGGAACTATTATCGCGATCTTTGCATTTCTAATTGTTGCCTTTGTGATGGAGCTCAAACCTGAGAATTCCCAGCAAGGCAAACCAACAGTTGGAATTTTGCAAACAATGAGCCATCCTGCTCTTGATCAAATTCATAAAGGAATCATTCAAGGCTTAAAGGATGAGGGTTATATTGATGGTAAAAATCTCAAAATCGATTTTCAAAATGCTCAGGGTGATCAAAGCAATCTAAAATCCATGAGCGATCAATTTCAAAATAAAAACGCGGCGGCGGTGATTGGTATCGCAACACCGGCTGTTCAATCCTTAGCAAACGAAAGCGGCAATACTCCCGTTATTATGGGCGCAGTTAGCGATCCTATCGGCACAAAATTAGTTAAAAGTTTAAAGCATCCCGATGGCAAAGTTACTGGCGTGCAAGACAAACAGCCCGTTAACGAACAATTTAAATTAATTAAAACAATCATGCCTAAACTAAAAACAATCGGCGTTATCTACACGTCAAGCGACGATTCTTCGACTGCTGAATATCGTGAATTTAAAGATTTAGCTGAAAAAGATGGCCTAAAAGTTCATGCTTACACAATTACTTCGACAAACGATATTGAGCAAGTTGCTCAAACAATGGCCGGAAAAGTTGAAGCTGTTTACGTTCCAACCGACAACACAGTTGCCTCAGGAATTTCAACTTTGCTTAAAGCAACCAACGCCGCAAAAATTCCTGTTTTTCCAGCCGCTGATACGATGATCAAGCCAGGTGGCTTAGCTACAAGAGCAGTCAGTCAATTCGACATGGGCGTTTTAACTGGAAAAATGACTGGGCAAATTTTAAAAGGCAAAAAGCCAGCCGATACCCCTGTTCAAAGAGTCAAAAAATACGAAACAATTGTTAATGAAAAAACTGCTCGAGAACTCAATATTCAAATTCCAAACAGTATAATCCAAGCCGCAGAAAAGAAAGGAAGAATCATCAGATGAGCTTAATTACTTCAACTATCGGCCAAGGGCTATTATGGGGAATTTTAGCTTTAGGCTTATACCTTTCATTCCGAATTTTAAACTTCCCTGACATGACCGTTGAAGGAACTTTTCCTTTCGGAGCGGCTGTCTGCGTAACAGCCTTGGTCCATGACGTAAATCCATTTTTAGCAACGCTTCTTTCATTCATTGCCGGAATGATTACAGGTGCAGTTACTGGACTTCTTTACACTAAGGGCCGAATTCCAATTTTATTAGCGGGAATTTTAACAATGACCGGAATTTATTCCGCCAACTTAAGAATCTTAGGTAAGGCTAATGTCGGACTTCTCAATCACGCCACGCTTTTAAACGGAAAATTGCTTGCCAACTTACCTGCTAATTTTCCTACTATTGTTGTCGGCCTAATCTTCGCAATCATTATCGTGATTTTATTAGCACTATTTCTTAATACTGATTTAGGCCAAGCTTTTATTGCTACAGGCGATAACGAAACAATGGCCCGCTCACTTGGCATCAATACAGATAATATGAAAATTCTCGGCTTGATGGTTTCCAATGGCCTCATTGGTTTGGCTGGCGGACTTTTAGCCCAAAATGGTGGCTATGCCGACGTTAACATGGGAATCGGTACGATGGTTATCGGCCTGGCCGCAATTATTATCGGCGAAGTTGTTTATGGAGATTTAAGTTTGACCGCACGGCTTGTCGCTGTAGTTGTCGGCAGTATTCTTTATCGTTTGGTTTTGCTTTTAGTTCTTCAACTTGGTTTCAGTACCAACGACTTTAAACTTATTTCCGCAATCATCTTGGCAATCTGCTTGATGTTGCCACTATTTCAAAAGAAATTCCATGTTCGCAAATTACTAAAAAGAGGTGTTGAAAGACCATGAGCGTATTAGAATTAAAACACATTACCACAACTGTTAATGCCGGAACCAGTGAAGAAAAGCAAATCTTAAAAGATATCAATTTAAAATTAAACGATGGTGATTTTGTTACTTTGTTAGGTACAAACGGAGCCGGAAAATCTACTTTGCTTAATACTATTAACGGCTCACTTGCTCCTACAACTGGAAAAGTGGTTTTAGATGATAAAGATTTAACTTCCTTATCGGAAGTAAAACGTGCTAAATATATTTCACAAGTCTTTCAAGATCCTAAAATGGGTACTGCGCCTAGAATGACCGTTGCTGAAAACCTTCTTTTAGCAACCAAGTGCGGCAAACATCGTGGTCTTAAATTACGCGGTCTTGATAAGCATATGGATAAGTTTTCACGTGAAACAGCACAACTTCCCAACGGCTTAAATGATCGGCTCAACACTTTTGTTGGCAACCTTTCGGGTGGTCAGCGTCAAACTCTCAGCTTCTTAATGGCCACAATCAATAAACCTGATCTTTTACTTTTAGATGAACACACCGCGGCGCTTGATCCTAATACAAGTCGTGGACTTTTAGAATTAACGGCGAAAGTTGTTCGTGAACAAAAATTAACTTGCGTCATGATCACCCACCAATTGAAAGATGCCTTAAAATACGGTAATCGGACAATTATTTTAAATAGCGGAAAAATTGTTTTAGATATAAGTGGCGAAAAACGTAAGCACTTGACGGAAGATGATATTCTTCAATACTTTACTGATTAAACGCAATTAATTAACTCAAATGGATGCTTCAATAACCTGAAGTATCTATTTTTTGTTACACAAAAGTTATTGTATATATGAATAAAATTGAATGCTATATACGGATTTTACTCTGGAATCTTAAAAATTTTTTTAACTTGCTAACCCTTACAGCGACAAGAAATCGCTTTTTATAAATAGATTATTTAGAAAAAATCGGGTTTCGTAATACAACATCTTGTGGTATTCTCTTTCTGTCATCAAGAACTTGTATTTATGTGAAACATTACAATGGTTTCTTACTTAGGGAGAGAAGATCAACATGAACACGAACATTATTCACTTGGATCAGAATTTTGTTAATCAAATCAAAGACGAAATTAAGCCTCATTGGGGAGAATTAGGCTGGGTTACTTACAAGCGTACCTATGCTCGTTGGCTTCCTAACAAAAATCGCTCTGAAAATTGGGACGAAACTGTTAAACGCGTTATCGAAGGCAACATCAACCTCGACCCACGCTTAAAGGATCATCCCTCAGAAGAAGTTATTGCTGAATTAACTAATGAAGCTCAAAAATTATTCCGTTTAATTTACGGCTTAGGTGCTACCCCATCGGGTCGTAATCTTTGGATCTCAGGAACTGATTACCAAAAACGTACTGGCGATTCCTTAAACAACTGCTGGTTTGCAGCAATTCGCCCTCAAGCATACGGCGACAGCCACATTGTTCCTGCTTACCTCGGCCCTGACAAAGTTGCCGTATCCATGCCTTTCTCATTTCTTTTTGACCAATTAATGAAAGGCGGCGGTGTTGGCTTCTCAGTAGTCAAAGACAATATCAAGCAAATTCCTTTTGTCGATCAAAAAATTGATTTAACCGTTGTTATCGATAAGCACAGCAAATCACATGATGCTTCGATTAAGGTTGGTGCCACCGATAAAGATGAATGGGAAAAATCCGTTCAAGATTCTGACGATTATATTTACTACAGATTGCCAGATACTCGCGAAGGTTGGATTCTAGCAAATGCTCGTTTAATCGATATGCACTTCAACGATACCAATCCTGAGGGTAAGAAAAAACTTGTTTTAGACATTACCGATATTCGTCCTTACGGCGCAAAAATTCATGGTTTCGGCGGAACCGCATCCGGTCCAATGCCTTTAGTAGAAATGTTCTTTGACATTAACAATGTAATTAATGCCAAGGCTGGTCAAAAGCTTTCCGCAGTTGACGCAACTGATATTTGCAACTTAATTGGAAAAACAGTCGTTGCCGGCAATGTCCGTCGTTCAGCTGAACTTGCTTTAGGTTCAAATGACGATCAAGACTTCATCAAAATGAAGCAAGACAAAGATAAGCTTTACCACCACCGCTGGGCTTCTAACAACAGTGTGGCTATTGATTCAAAATTTGATAATTATAATCCAATCGCTGACGGAATTTTACACAACGGCGAACCTGGCGTGGTAAATCTTGAACTTTCACGCAATTACGGCAGAATTGCCGATGGCTACCAAGCCGGAATCGATGATAACGTTGAAGGAACAAACCCATGTGGCGAAATTTCTTTAGCCAACGGTGAACCATGCAACCTCTTTGAAGTTTTCCCATTTATTGCTGAAAAGCAAGGTTGGGACGTTAAAGAAGCTTTTACATTAGCTACACGTTTTGCTAAGCGAGTTACCTTTAGTCATTACGACTGGGAAATTTCTCGCCAAATCATTCAAAAGAATCGTCGAATCGGTATTTCCATGTCAGGAATTCAAGATTGGATTTTATCAAAATGGGGTCACCGTGTTGTAATCGGCTGGGAAGATGCCAAGGATCCAGAAACTGGTAAAGATATCAAAAAGCCAATCTATGATCCAGAAATCGTTAAAACTTTTGATGGTCTTTACAAGGCTGTCGTTAAAGCTGATGAAGATTACAGCCAAGAATTAAATTGCAAACCATCAATTAAACACACAACAGTTAAGCCTTCAGGAACGGTTGCCAAGCTTGCCGGTGTTTCTGAAGGAATGCACTTCCACTACGCTGGCTACCTTATTCAAAGAATTAGATTCCAAGCTTCTGATCCGCTTTTGCCAGCTCTTAAGGAATGTGGCTACTACACAGAACCTGATATTTATACACCAAACACTATTTGCGTTGAATTTCCAATCAAGGCAGCCAATGCCGACAATGAAAACTTCGCTTCAGCTGGCACGGTTTCCATCGGCGAACAATTCGCTACGCAAGCATTTTTGCAAACTTATTGGTCAGACAATGCCGTTTCATGTACGGTTACTTTCCAAGACGAAGAAAGCAAGCAAATCGCTCCCCTTCTTCATCAATACCGTCACACAATTAAGTCTACTTCCCTGCTTCCTTACTACGGGGGCAGCTTGAAGCAAGCTCCTAAGGAACCGATCGATAAAAATAAATATGAAGAAAAATCCGCATTAATTACTGATGATGTCGAAAAAATCTTCATGAAGCAAAACGATGATCAAAAAGATCTTGAATTAGTTGATCAATCAGATTGTGCTGGCAGCGCTTGCCCAATTAAATAGAAATCATTTTGGAGAATTTTTAACAATGAAAACTTTAAACAAAAAAATTACCGCAGTTTTATCTTCCGCAACCATCTTTACTTTTACTTTAACTGGTTGTTCCAACAACAATTCCAGCAAAAGTGACAAAAAAGATAATCAAATCACTGTTACCTATACTTTAAGAGAAGGTAAAAAAGATTTTGCCACTAAAAAAGTTAAGCTTCCTAAGAAAAATGCCAAGGTTATGACTGGCCTTCAAAAAGCTTGGAAAGTTAAGCAAACTAAGGGCTTCATCACTTCTATCGATGGTAAAAGTCAAAATCCTAAGAAGAAAATATATTGGACATACACTGTAAATGGCAAATGGGCCAACAAAGGTGCAAATCAATTCAATGTTCATAACAAAGATAAAGTTAAATTTACTTTAGATAAAATGAAGGAATAAAAATGACAACTGAACGTGTTCAACTAAGACAGCTTACTTTATTGTCTTTGATGACCGCCTTGGCAGTTGTTTTGCGAATCGCCAAAGTTATCCCCATTCCCAATGTTCAGCCTGTAACCGATATTTTAATGATCATTACGCTTGAATTAGGAATTGGCTTTGGGGTAACTTTAGCCGCCTTAACGATGATTTTATCCAACATTGTTCTAGGCTTTGGAATTTGGACAATCCCACAAATTTTTGCTTACATCGGTTGTGTGTTGACTGTTGCGTTTGTGGCCAAAGTCACGCCATTAAAAAAGCATATTGCTCTTCAAATTGCTTTAGCAACTTTTCTAGGATATGAATATGGTTTTCTAGTAAGTTTTGCGATGACAATTTTCGGTGGTTTCCCTGCTTTTGCTGCATATTGGCTATCGGGCGTGATGTTTGATACTTATCATGCTATCGGTAATTTTGCCTTTTACTTGGTTTTGTTCAAACCATTAACCGCGGCCCTTCATAGATATGAGCGAGGTATCGCATGATTAAAATTTATACAAAAGTCGGTGACCAAGGCTTAACTAAACAAGTCAGTGGCCACATGGTAGCTAAAGATGATTTGCAAATAGTAGCTTTAGGCGATGTTGATGAATTGCAATCATATATTGGTGTGACGATCGCAAATTTGTCTAAAAAGTGTCTCTGCTTAAACGATGAACTACAGGAATTGCAACGCAATTTGTATTTGCTCGAAGCAGACATTATAATTAAAAGACGGCATGAAATTAATGATGAAAAAGTTCAAGAGTTAGAAAAAAGAATCGATGAATTAACTCCTAAGATTCCAAAAATTCCTGAATTTATTTTGCCAGGCGGTATGAAAACCGGAGCAAACTTACAATACGCGCGAACCATTGCTAGACGTGCAGAGCGAGCAATGGTTAAACTTAATCGTGAAGAGCAAAAATTAGCTTCTAGTAATTTAAAGTATATTAATCGCTTATCTGATTACCTCTTCACTTTAGGACGTTACGCAAACGTTTTAGACGGTTATCAAGACATTAAAAGCAAAACGAAAAAGAATAATTAAACTGATGAGAAGACATGAAAAATGTCTTCTTTTTCTTTACCAATTTTTAGACAATTCAGCGTATAATGTCTTTCATAGAAATTGGAGGTACTAATTATGCTTTCTATTTTGCTAATATTGTTCCTAGCTTGGTTATTCTTTAAGTTAGGAATTGGCATGATCAAAATTATTTTCTTCTTGATTATTGCCGGAATTACCGCAGTATTTTTTGCCTACTTACTTATTCCATTAATTGCAATCCTAGCAATTGGTGGTTTAGTCTGGGCCGTCGTTAGTTAAGTTTCGTAAACAAAAAGGCACTTCGTTTGAAGTGCCTTTTTTAATTATTCAATTTTTTGAAGTTCTTGTCCCAGTAAGTCAGCCATCAATTCATAACCTTTTTCGCCAAAGTGTAAACCATCATTTTTTAGACCATGACAAAGTTCAGTTAAGTCGCCTTTTTCAAGCATTGCCTGACACAAATCTAAATAATGAAACTTATATTCATTTGCGACTTCTTGAATGGCTCTACTATATTTTTTCACCAAATCATTGTTACGCACATGCTGCTTATTCTCATCAACCGCAGGTGGTGAAATTAAAATTACATGCTCGGGCCAATACTCACAAATTACCGCTGAAGAAATTAATTCCATATTCTTTTTAAATTGCCTAAGCGGAACCTGTTTATGAGTCGCCAAATCATTCGTACCTAACAAAATTACTAAGTTGTCACATTGTGGCTGCGTTAAAACCAATTCACTAAGTCGGGCAAAAAAGGCACCAGAATTAATTCCAGAAACTGCCGTATTGTTGATTTCCAAATTGGGCAATCTTTTCTTTAATTCAAAATTCAAACGTGGTTCTTCAAGACCTTCATGACGAGCAATAATACTATCGCCTGTTAAAAGAATTTTCATTGCTTTGCCTTTTTTCTAATCTTTTTACCGGATGATTTTATATCCAAAATATCCAGTAAGAAAGTAAAGATTGGCACCCCGACAATCAAGCCCCAAGTACCCCAGAAACGTTCTGCGACAAGCAGTACAAGGAATGTATAAAAAATCGGCAAATCCGTTTTGCTAGCCATAAATTTCGGATTCAAAATATAAGCTTCAATCGCGTGAATTATCATAATCATAATAAAAATGTAGACAACATAGCGAATCCCGCCAACTGAATAACCGACGATGCTTAGTGGTACCAAAGAAATAATCACACCAGCAACTGGAATCAAACTTAAGATAAAGACCATTAATCCTAAAGCAATGATTTGTGGCATTCTCATGAAGGCCAAACCAATCATTGTCAAAGCCGTGTTGCAAAGTGCAATAAAGAATTGGGCTTCAAGGACAACCCCAAAAGTATTGGTGAATTTTCTTCCAAAATAGCGCACATCTTCAAAGAACCATTTCATGATCCCACTCTTTACAAAAAGATTTGAGAACTCATTCATCTTCTTAAGTTCGATTGTATAAAAGAAACTCAAGATCAATGACATGAAAATTGCAACTGTTAAAGTTCCAACGCTCGATAACGTGTGCATCATAATGCCCATACCGTCCTTGGCTTGCGTAACAAGCTCTGTGCGACTAACATGACGATCCACGTATTTCATAATGCCCGTCATATTGTTGCTCTCATAAAAACTCATTACGGACTTAAACATCTTTGTAATCTGCGTAATCAGTAATGGCATGTACTTCGTGATCACAAAATACAAAAATAAAACTATTAGAATATAAGTCACGCTAACGATTAATCCTGTCGGAATCTTCGGCGCATGACGTTGAATCAATCTGATGAAATGAACAACCAAATAAGTAAAGATAAACGTTAATAAAATGGTGTTCATCATTGCTCGCATCTCATATAAGCAGAAAATGATGATTAATAAAACGAAAAATCTCCGCAAAGGAACGTTTTCCTTAAACTTCTCCCAAGCATTGTTCATAGAATCCCTCCCTTTTCTCTAAAAACAAGTACTTGTGCTTTATTGTATGCCTAATTTTACTAGAACAAAATGTTCAATTTAATCTAACATTCTTGCAAAAATTAATATTTTTATGGCTATTTTTTATTTTTTTTGTAATTTTATATTGTTTTTTTAATTTTATTGTCATAAAATGTGACACATAACAAAGTTAGAAACTACTTGGAGGTGTTGTTTTACTATGAGTAAAGTAAAATATTTAGGGATCGCTGCTTTATTATCAGGTACTGCATTAAGCTTAGTAGCTTGCGGTAACAATAAAGCGCAAAATAACGAAGACGCAGATCATAATAAATTTAAAGAAGCTGTAGCTAAAAAAGCTATTAAAAAAGGTGGAATTTTAAATTATGCCATTGAATCTGATAGTCCATTCACTGGTATTTTCTTACCTGAACTTTCAGACACTTCAACTGACTCCGAAGTCGCTTCTCCTGGTCAAGAAGGCTTATTCCAAATTAATGATCAATACAAAATTAACAATAATGGTGCTGCAACTTTTAAATTAGACCGTAAAGCAAAAACTGTCACAATTGAAGTTAAAAAAGGCGTTAAGTGGTCAGATGGTAAGCAAGTTAACGCTAAAGATATTGAATTTGCTTATGAAATTATTGCTAATAAGGATTCAAAGTCTCAACGTTACACAGCCTCACTTGCCGATATCGTTGGATTAGCAGAATATCACGATGGTAAAAGTAAAACCATTTCCGGTATTGAAATGCCTGACGGCGAAAATGGCCGTAAAGTCGTAATCCATTTTAAACAAATGAAACCTGGTATGCTTCAATCAGGAAATGGCTATTTCTGGGAATATGCGGAACCTTACCATTACTTAAAAGATGTCCCCTTCTCTAAACTTATGTCTAGTGACAAAGTCAGAAAGAATCCACTATTTTATGGACCATATCGTGTAGCTAAAATTGTTCGTGGACAATCAGTTACTTGGGAAAGAAATCCTCATTACTGGCGTGGTACTCCTAACTTTGAAAAGGTTTCAATGAGCGTAATCGGAACCAATTCAGTCACTCAAGCATTAAGAGTCATAAATTTGATGTTGCTGGCGTAATTAATACCCAATGGGATAACGTTAAAAAAGCAACCGACACTAACTTCATTGCAACCGTTCCACTTTCTTACAACTACTTAGGCTTTAAAGTTGGTAAATGGAACAAGAGCAAGGGCGTTAACGTTGAAAACAAGAAGTCTAAGATGGACAATCCTAATTTGCGTAAAGCTATGGCTTATGCAATGAACATTGATGCTGTTGCCAAGCGTTATTACCATGGCTTATCATTCAGAGTTAATACTTTGATTCCTGAACAGTTTGGTAATTATACTGACAAATCTATAAAGGGTTACCCTTACAACTTGAAGAAAGCTAACCAATTATTAGATAAAGCCGGCTATAAGAAAAAAGGCGAATACCGTGTTCAGCCTAATGGTAAAAAGTTGGTAATTAATATTGCTGTACGTAATAACTCATCTACAGCTGAACCTGTATGGCAAAACTACATCCAACAATGGAAGAAAATCGGTTTAAATGTTAAATTTGTTGGCGGTCGTCCAATGGACTTTAACAATTGGGTTCAAGATGTTCAAAACGATGATCCAAAAATCGACGTCTTCGAAGGTGGCTGGTCACTTTCAAGTGAACCATCACCTAACGATTTATACAATGAGGCTGCGCCTTACAACATGGCTAGATTCGTTTCTCCTACACAATCTAAGCTTCTTGCCAATATTGATTCAGAAAAAGCATTTAACCCAAGCTACCGTGAACAAGCATTTAAGAAATGGCAAAAGTGGATGTACGATGAAGCTTACGTTGTTCCTACTACCAACAGTTATTCAGTAACTGCAGTTAACAAGAAAGTTTCAAATTGGTCACTTAAACCATCATCAAACAATTGGTTCAACGCAGGTTTCACCAAATAATTAATTTTCCCCTCTTAATCAAGAATATTTTTATTTTCCCGTATATGAAGATTCGCATTTTTGCGAATCTTTTTTTGCTTGTTTTTTATATTTTTTCATGATATTCTAATAAAAAATTATTATTTGTGAGGACTAATTATGCAAAATTTCAACGCCGAATTTGAATCATTTAACGATTCCTCAAGTTCCAACCGAACTTGAGTGATTTGGCATACTTAAAAATTTTGCACAAATAGTTAAGCCGAATTCACTCATCCCCTAACAAAATAGGAATGGGCGGATTCGGCTTTTTCTTTGAAATGGAGGATTTAAATGGAAAATAAACCCAACAATGAACTTAAACGAACGCTGGGCTTTGGATCAGCAATCTCCATCGTAGTCGGAACAATTATCGGCTCGGGAATTTTCTTCAAGCAAGCTTCGATTCTGGATAGCGCGGGATCGTCAACAATGGCAATTTTGACTTGGATAGTCGGTGGAATCATTACTCTGACAGCCGGTCTGACGGTTGCGGAAATCGGTGCCCAGATGCCTTACACAGGTGGGCTATATGTCTATATCGAAAATCTTTATGGTCGAATATGCGGCTTCCTCGCCGGCTGGATGCAAGTCATCGTTTACGGTCCGGCAATCATGGCGGCCGTAGCGGGATTCATGAGCATCATGATGACAAATCTATTCGGTATTGGCAAAGAATGGCGCATCCCGATCGCATTGATCACAATTTTGGCAATCGGAATTATGAACTTCTTTGAAAATAAAGTAGGTGCTGCCTTTTCCGTGATCACAACGATCGGAAAAATGATCCCTATCGCCGCAATTATTACTTTCGGTATTTTCTGGGGGCATCAAGATGCCTTTGGCCAAACCGTTAGCGAAGTAAACCGCAACAGTGGTGGCTTCGGTGTGGCAGTTTTAGCAACTTTATTCGGTTACGATGGCTGGATCTTAATCGCCAACTTGGGTGGCGAAATGAAAAATCCCCAAAAATTGCTTCCTAAGGCAATCATTGTTGGGATTAGTACGGTGCTTGTAATTTATACGTTAATTTCAATTGGTATTTTCCGTTTCATGCCTGCCGACTTAATTCATCGCTTGGGTGAAAATACAACTTCCTACTTGGCAGTCAAAGCCTTCGGTAATATCGGCGGTAAACTTCTCTCCATTGGAATCATTATTTCAATGATGGGAACTTTGAATGGCAAGATGATTACTTTCCCAAGAATCGTTTACGCAATGGCCAGACGTGGCGATTTACCATTCTCACGTTACCTTTCATACGTAACTCCTAAGGGTAAGTCACCAGTCATCGCTACCATCTTCTTGATTGTGTTGGCAGCAATTATGATGCTTTTCTTCGACCCTGATCACTTGTCTGACTTATGCGTCTTCACAGTTTACTGCTTCTACTTAATGGCATTCTTCGGAGTGTTCATTTTAAGAAAGAAAAATAAGGAGCGTCCATTCAGCGTTCCTTTATACCCAATTGTGCCAATCATTGCGATCGGCGGCGGAATCTTCGTTTTAATCAGTGAATTGTTCAACGATCCATCTGGGGTATTGCTCTTCATCGGCATTGTAATTTTAGGTTTGCCAATTTTCTATGCGGTCAAGCGTATGGATAAAAAGAGAATGAAGCCATAGAGAGACAAGCAGTTAGAGAATATTTAAGCTCGAATCAATGATTCGAGTTTAGCCATTTCTTGTCGTATGGTACAAATACTAGGATAAAGAATAAGCACCAATGTATGGAGTGTACCTCCTTTCACACACAGTAAGGGAGCTACCCTTCAAAAGTGCTTTAGCATGATATAATTACAAATAGGATAAAGAATAGGTGCCCGATAAACGTGCATCTAAGAACTAATACGCTGTTAGTTCGCAGAATCGTGGGCGGTCTTTTGACCGTCTTTTTTGTTGGTTATTGCCACAACAAAAAATAGCCGTCCGAAGACGACTATCGAGCATTACTTCAAGAGATTGTTAAGTTCGTGAAGAACATTCGCCAATTCATGTAAAGCAATGATTGTAAGGATTATTGAAAAGTTTGACATGAAATTACTCCTTTCTAG
>NZ_BALY01000028.1 GCF_000615445.1 Lactobacillus hamsteri DSM 5661 = JCM 6256
TGGTAAGTGTCTTTTTTTGAGCAAAAATGATAGTTTTTGAATTTTAATGAATAAATGTGAATATTTTTGACTAAAAGTGATTGATTTTGAATGCGAAAGCGAATACAATGGTTATTGAGGTGAAAAAGAATGCTGACGGAAGAACGCCAAAGCTTAATTGAAAACTACGTCAATCAGCACGAATTATGTCGCGTCGCTGAGTTATGTGATTTAACCGATAGCTCAGAATCAACAATTCGACGTGATTTGATTCAAATGGAAAAAGCCGGAATTCTTAAGCGAGTTCACGGTGGTGCTCAATCAGTAAAGAATTTCTCTCGCGATGTTTCGCAAAATGTTCGCTTTAGTCTTAACCACGATGTGAAGACTAAGATTGCCGAATATGCAGTTAAAAATTTGGTTCATCCAGGCGATAATATTTTTATTGATGCTGGAACGACAACTTATGAAATGGTTTCGTTTTTAGCTAATGTCCCGGATGTAAAAATTGTTACTAACGGTGTTGAAACTGCGCTTTGTAGCTTAAATCATGGTATTGAAACGATCTTGATTGGTGGCAAAGTTAAAGATGATACACATGCCGTTGTTGGACAAACTGCATTATCACAGATCAAAGCGATGAATTTTTCAGCTAGCTTTATTGGAGCCAATGGGATTGAAGAAAATGGAAATTTAACAACTCCGGATCCTGAAGAAGCAGCTGTAAAAAGTGCGGAAATTGCTCAAACCAATCACGCCTATGTTTTAACTGATAGTTCGAAAATAGGTGAACGTAATTTTGCAATTTTCGCTAATACAAAAGATGTTTGCGTAATTATCGATAAACTTACATCAAGTCAAAAAAAGGCATTACCTGCCACAATAAATCTAGAGGAGGTCAATAAATGATTTATACAGTTACTGTTAATCCAGCTTTGGATTACGTTATGCAACTTGAAAAAGTTAATGCAGGCGAAGTTAACAGAACCAATAATTATTCATTTTTAGCTGGGGGTAAAGGAATTAACGTTTCTCAAATCCTTAATCAATTAGATGTCGACAACACTGCATGGGGCTTTGTTGGTGGCTTTACTGGTAAGGAATTGATTCGTCAATTAAACCAAAAGCGTATTGCTAGTGACTTTGTTACTATTTCAGATGTAACTCGTGTGAACGTTAAAATTCATGCTCAAAAGGAAACTGAAATTAACGCAGCTGGTCCACAAATTACTGATCAAGAAATCACTGCTTTTAAGTCACGTTTAGATGATCTTAAAAAGGGTGACATTGTTGTAATGAGTGGTTCTCTTACTCCAAGTTTGGGAGCAGATTTCTATCAACAACTTCTTCCAACTATTAAGGAAGCTGGCGCAGAATTTGTTGTTGATACAACTGGTCAAGCTCTTCTTGATACTTTGGAATACAAGCCATTGGTTATTAAACCTAACCATCACGAATTAGCTGATTTATTTAATACTACTTTTGATTCAAGTGACGTAATGCTTGAATACGCACAAAAGCTTTTGAACAAGGGTGCTCAAAACGTTATGGTTTCAATGGCTGGTGATGGTGGTTACCTCTTAACTCAAGATCATGTTTACCATGCTAAGGGTGCGGTTGGTACAGCCGTTAACTCAGTAGGTGCCGGAGACTCAATGATTGCCGGATTTGTTGGTACTTACTTTAAGACTCATGATGCAGCTGAAAGCTTCAGAATGGGTATGGCTTGTGGTGGTGCTACTGCCTTTACTAAGGATATTGCTGTTAAGAGTCAGATCGATGCAGTTCTTCCACAAATTAAGGTTGAACAAATTTCCTAATAGAAAGGAATGCTAATTAATGAGAATTAAGGATATCTTAAGCACTGAGTCTATGATTATGGACCTCAAGGCTACTAATAAAGAAGATGCCATTAAAGAAATGGCTGACCTTGAAGTCAAGACTGATATCGTTAATAACGAAGACGAATTTATCAAGTCTATTTGGGCTCGTGAAAACGAATCAACAACAGGTATTGGCGGCGGAATCGCTATGCCTCACGCACGTAATGAATACATTAATAAAGCTCGTGTGCTTTTTGCTAAGAGTAAGGAAGGGATTGACTACAATTCATTAGATGGTCAACCCGTTCACTTATTCTTTATGATTACAGCTCCAGCTGGTGCTGATAATACTCACCTTCAAGCTTTGGCTAAGCTTTCAGGTTTACTTGTTAACCCAGATTTAGTTGAAAAGTTGAAGAATGCTCAAACTCCAGATGAAATTATTAAGCTCTTCGAAGATGCTGAAGCTGCTAAGGATGCACAAGACAAGGCTGATGAAGAAAAGAGAAAGGCTGCCGAAGCTAAGAAAGCTGCAGCAAGTTCTTCAGAAGAAGAAAAGCCATTAATCGTTGGTGTTACTGCATGTATTAACGGTATTGCCCACACTTACATGGCTGAACAAGCTTTGATTGATGCTGGTAAGAAGCGCGGCATTGAAGTTAGAATTGAAACTAACGGTTCAGAAGGTGTTAAGCATGAATTAACTCCAGATGAAATCAAGCGTGCTAAGGGTGTTATTATTGCATCTGATAAAAAGGTTGATATGCCACGTTTCGATGGCAAGGAATTAACTAACCACCCAGTTGTTGATGGTATTAACAAGCCAGATGAATTGATTGATATCATCATGAATGATAATGCTGATGTTTACCACGCATCTGCTGCTGATAAGGAAGAAGAATCTTCTAATAATTCTGGCGGTGGCGTATGGAGCAGCATTTACCGTAACTTGATGAGCGGTGTTAGTCACATGCTTCCATTCGTTATCGGTGGTGGTATCTTGATGGCCATTTCCTTCATCGTAGAAAACTACATGGCTGGAGGAGCAAAGAACCCTGCATTTATCTTCTTGAACTCAGCAGGTAATTTGGCATTTGCCTTCATGGTTCCAATTTTGTCAGCTTATATTGCTGAATCTATTGGTGATTTGCCAGCTCTTATGCCAGGTTTAGTTGGTGGTTACATGGCCGCAATCGTTAACGGAACTAATGGTTTGCAAGTTAACGTTCAATCTCATGCTACTTCTCCTGCTGGCTTCTTAGGTGGTATTGCTGCTGGTTTTATCGCAGGTTACTTAATGGTTGGCTTGAAGAAAGTCTTTGCAAAATTACCTAAGTCAGTTGAAGGTATGAAGCCGATGCTTCTTTACCCAATCTTGGGACTATTGCTCATTGCTTTGATTATGTTCTACATCATCAACCCAATCTTCAGTACAATTAACTTTGCAATTACCCACTTCTTGAACAGCATGGGTACTGGTAACTTAGTTGTATTAACTATGATCCTTGCCGGAATGATGGCTATCGACATGGGTGGTCCTTTCAACAAGGCTGCATACGTATTTGCTTCAGGTGCCTTTGCTAACGATCCTCATTCAGCAACTGCCGCTGTTATGATGGCTGCTGTTATGGTTGGTGGTATGGTTCCACCATTTGCAACTGCTATTGGTACTGCATTCTTCAAGAACAAGTTTACTGAAGAAGAACGTCGTGCTGGTATTTCAAACTGGATCCTTGGATTCTCATTCATTACTGAAGGTGCAATTCCATTTGCTGCATCTGACCCAGGTCACGTTATTCCTTCATGTGTGATTGGTTCAGCTGTTGGTGGTTTACTTGTTGGTTTATGGCACATTCAAGTTCCAGCTCCTCACGGTGGTCTTTGGGTATCACCTCTTGCTAACCACATTTTGCTTTACTTCGTAGCAACTATTGTTGGTTCAATCATCGCAGGTGTAATCTTAGGCCTTTGGAAGAAGCAAGTAAATAAAAAATAAAAATAGAGTACTAAGAAGAATAATTAAAACATATAATTATTAATAATATACGTTATTATTCAAATGGCTTTACATTTGGCTCGTAACACATTATTATATACTTATCTTGATAATCTCTACTTAGATCAAGATACTCTGTTATGTTTTGCGTCACCTTCGGGTGACGTTTTTTTGTACTCTTTTTTAACTTATTATAAATAAGCATTGACAATTAGTAAGAGATAGAATACTCTGATATAATTTAGAAAAAAGAAATAATTTTCTAAATTGAATTAATTTGAAAATGATACTTATCTTTGAAAGGAATATTTATGAAATTAAAAAAATTATTAACACTATTTGGAATTGCATCAGGCTTGCTCCTCGTGCTCTCTGGCTGTTCAAAAACTGAAAATAATAGTTCTGGCATAAAAATTGTGACAACTACAAATGTGTATTCAGATATTGCTCAACAAGTTGTCGGAAAATATGGTAAGGCCGAAGCAATCATTAAAAAAAGTACGGTTGATCCACATGACTTTGAACCAACAACTACAGATGCTAAAAAGGTTGCCGTAGCGAATATCGTTGTTGCTAATGGTTTAGGATACGATTCCTGGATGAATAATTTGGCTAAATCTTCAGACAAAAAACCAGTTTTGGTCGGGGAAAAATTAATGGGACTTAAAAAGGGCGATAATCCTCATATTTGGTACAATTTAAACATGCCAGTCAAATATGTTGATTATTTAGTTGCACGCCTCTCAAAGCTTGATAAAGAGCATGCTAGCTACTTTAAGAATAATGGTAAGAAATACTTAGCTAAGATTAATAAAATTAAAAAGATGGCTAAGGATATCGATGGTAAAGACAAAAAGCCAGTTTATGTGAGTGAACCTGTTTTTGATTATGCTTTAAATGAAGCGGGTTACCGCATTGGTGATAAGGACTTTGAAGAAGCTATTGAAAATGGTACGGATCCAAGTCCTAAGATGATTAATAAAATGACTAATGCAATTAAGCATAGAAAAATTGCGTTCTTTGTTAACAATACGCAATCAAGCAGTTCAACAGTTGATACTTTTGTAAAATTGGCTAAAAAACATAATATTCCTGTTGTAAATGTTAGAGAAACAATTCCTGATAATACTAGTTACTTAACTTGGATGAGAGAAAATTACCAAAAGTTGGTTGATGTTAGCAAAAAATAGCTAACTGTTATAATGAGAATAAAAAAGGGGTGGGAGTTTGATTTTAGACGTTAAAGATCTCACAATGAAGTTTGACAATAAGGCGGTCTTTCAAGATTTAAATTTTAAATTGGAAAAAGGATCGATGACAGCTTTGCTTGGCCCAAATGGGACGGGAAAAACGACTCTGATCAATATTTTAATGAAGTTGCTTGTGCCTACCAGTGGCAGCTTTAAATTTGATGAGAAGGTAAAATTGGGCTATGTACCGCAATTTAGAAATATCGATGCGGAATACCCATTATCAATTAAAGCTTTTATTAGCCTTAACGCGCCATTAATTAAAAGTAAACAAGTAAAAGATCAAATTCATCATGAATTAGAAGAAACACATTTGCTTGATATTCAAAATACGCGCATGGGCGAAGCTTCTGGTGGACAAAAACAACGTGCATATTTAGCACAGGCTCTTCTTGATAACCCTAATATGATTATTCTTGATGAAGCGACAGCTAGTTTAGACCCGGTTGCTAAAGATGAATTGATGAAATTGATTCAACACTTAAATAAAGAACATGGCATGACTGTTCTTTTTGTAACGCATGACGTGCCGTTGGCTAGAAAATATATGAAAGAGTATCTTTACTTAAATCACGGTACGGTTAAGCAAGGAAAAATGAGTGAGTTTGAGGGGGATTACGAATAATGTTTCAATTTGAATTTATGCGTTATGCCTTCTTAGCTAGTACATTTATTGCAATTACCTGTGGTGTAGTTGGCGTTTACGTAGTTGCTCGTAACTTTAGCTTTTTGGCTCATACTTTATCAGAAATAGGTTTTGCCGGTGCAGCTTTTGCTGTATTTATGGGCATTGCGCCGTTATGGGGGATGCTACTGTTTACTTTGCTGGGCTCAATCAGTGTTGGGGAGCTTTCAATGCATAGTGATCAAAAGGAAAGCTCAATCAGTGCTATATCTGCTTTGTTTGTAGGTTTGGGTGTTCTATTCCTTGCGATATCTAATTCGAATAGCCGTTATGCTACTAATATTTTGTTTGGAAGCATTATCGGTGTTGATCGCCAGGGCGTAATTCAATTAGTAATTTTATCAATTATTGTTTTATTATTAATTTTTGCAGTGCAACGGCAATTAAACTTTGATTCCTTTGATCATATTGGTGCTGTTGCGCATGGGATTAAGACTGGCGTTATTGGTGTGATTTTCTTAGTAGCATTGGCCATGGCCGTGTCAATTGGTTCACAAATTGTTGGTTCGCTTTTGGTATTTATTTTGTTGACATTGCCTTCATCAACAGCGCGCTACATTGGTAAAACTATTCCGTCAATGATTGCTTGGTCAGTAGCTATTGCCTTAATTGGCGTATGGGCAGGTCTATATTTAGGATTTATTACTAATTGGCCAGTTACCTTCTTTATTTCAGTTATTGAAGTAGTAATTTATTTAGCAGCTTATTTCAGTCATGTAATTAAGCATAAATTGTAAAAAAATAAAAACGAGATCTGATTTCAGTCAGATCTCGTTTTTTGATGAAATTAAAATTGATTGTGTAAATCTGTTTCAGTAATTTCATGATAATGATGGATAGGTCTAGAAACTCTGTAAGCATAGGCTACAATTGTTGGTTTGTAACCAATTGCAATTGCTAATGCCGTTGTAGGGCGACCATGATGAATGCGATTTACTAAACCATAGTAAGTACCGTTACCAGCACCTGCAGTCCAGCCTTTAACATTTAACCACTGAATGCCATTGCGGTTAAAAATTGTTGCATTTCCCCAATTCATTGTTTGATCAATGATGAAATGATATTTTTTATAATTTTTAGCATATTTGCTAGTTACACTTGGATCAGCTTGGTAAAGAACAGTACCGTTAACATGATTTTTGCCAATTCTTACTTTATAATGTTTGTAAGTTTTTTGACCTAACGTGCTGCTGCCAACGTAACGCCATTTTCCACGCATATTTGCTGGAGAAACAACATGGCCGATTTTACCATAGCTTGAAGCATTGGCGGGCTTAGAAGTTATAGCACTAATGCTAAGAATGGTTAAAAGAGCAATAAAAATAGTTATTAATTTCTTTCTCATGATATCTCTCTCCCTATGTTTTATACATTCATTAAATCATGGATACAGGTTAAAATAAAAGATTTTTTTAGAAAAAATAAAACTACTTCTATTCAGAAGTAGTTCGATGTGATGTGAGAAATTTTACTTTCCTTTTATGTTATATAGTTTGTGGGCGCTCAAGTCAACTAATTTTTTAAGCGTTAAGCAAACTTTCAAATTCATCAAGACGTTTTTCGAAGGTCTTGAATGCATCTTCTAAGTAATCTGGTTTAGTCATATCAACGCCTGCGCGTTTCATAATTTCAGTTGGATAGTCACTTGAACCTGACTTTAAGTAGCCAATATAAGCATCTCTTTCTTCGGGTGTACCATGAACAACTTTATTAGCAAGAGCGGTAGCTGCCGCAAATCCAGTTGCATATTGGTAAACATAGAAATTGTAATAGAAGTGAGGGATTCTTGCCCATTCCTTAGCAATATCGCCACCTGGTTCAACAGCATCTCCATAATAACGTTGATTCAAATCGCCGTAGAATTTATCCAGAGTTTCAGCAGTTAAAGGTTCACCTTGAGCATCAGCTTCATGAACAAATTGTTCAAATTCTGCGAACTGAGTTTGACGGAAAAGCGTACCCTTAAATGAATCAAGGTAATAATTTAAAACAAAAGCACGAGTCTTAGGATCGGTAATATGATCTAAGAAATATTCAGTTAAAATATTTTCATTAGTTGTTGAAGCAATTTCCGCAACAAAAATAGGGTAGTCACCGTAGACATATGGTTGATTGTTGCGAGTATACCAAGAATGAACAGAGTGACCTGTTTCATGAACTAAAGTATAAAGAGAATCAACATTGTTTTCCCAGTTTAAAAGTTCATATGGATCAGTATCGTAAGCTCCGCCTGAGTATGCACCTGTTACTTTATTTTTGCTCTCAACTACATCGATAACGCGATTATTGAAAATATAATCAACATGCTTCAAATAGTCTTCGCCTAATGGAGCTAAAGCTTTTTTAGCTTCTTCTTTAGCTTGATCAAAATTGTAAGTAAGAGATGGCTTACCAGTTAGTGGTACGTACATATCCCACATTTGAAGATCCTTTAAGCCTAAAATCTTTTTACGAAGTGCAACATAGCGGTGGAGTAAGTCAAGGTGACTGTTAACTTCTTTAATTAAAGTATCGTATACAACGCTTGGAACGCCGTTATCAGCCAAGGATGCATCACGGCAGAGTCATATTTGTGAACGCGAGCGTTGTAATTATGAGCTTTGACTACACCTGATAAAGTTGATGCAAGTGAATTTTTAAATTGGCCGTATGTAGCGTACATTACGTCAAAGGCATTCTTACGTACTTGACGATTTTGTGATTGGATCAAAATTGAATAAAGACCGTCAGATAGTTGTTCCATTTGGCCATCTTCATCTTGAACGTATCCATATTCCATGTCGGAATTAGTTAAAACATTAAATGTGCTTTCTGAAGAACTCATCGCATCCCCAGCATCGGCAACTAATTTTTCTTCTTCTGCAGGAAGGGTATGGGGACGTTTGCGAGTAATTTGTTCAATGAGGTGCTTATATTCGCTTAAACGAGGTTCTTCTGCTTGGAATTTTGTAAGCTTATCTTCAGGGATACTCAAGATTTGTGGATTAAGAAAAGCAGTGGTGGCTTCAAATTGACTTGCCAAACTTTGGACACGCGCAACATAGCCCAAATAATGTGAATCAGAAGTATCTACATCGCTAGACATTGTTGCATAAACATATACATTTTCAAGACGGCGCTTAACGGCCAAAATTTCAGTTAAACTTTCATATAAATCTTTACCGGATTTAACTAATTTTTCCTTTAAACTAGCTAAATCATCAATATCATTTTTTACATTTTCATAAGCATTTTCCCAATCTTGATCATTTTTAAAGATTCGGGTTAAATCCCAGGTTAATTCTTCTGGGACTTCATTTCTTTTTGGAATCGCCATATATTTTCTCCTTCAAATTAATATGCTTTAATAATAGAGGGAAAATTCAAAAAAAACAAAAAAATAAGTTATTTTTAAATTTCTGTAACATCATTTCATGACTAACAAAAAAGTGTTACAAATATCATGATACATTTTTTCGAAGGGAAACGAGATATAAAGCATGGATCCAAACTCCAACCATAGAGAAGATTTTCGCAGAAAACGACGATCTTCATTAAATTTGCACCGTAATCGTGTGTTTGCGGCTTCTGAAACCAACTTTAAGCCCGGAAACACAGCTGCAAGATTATTTGGTGTAATTGCTATTTTAGCAGTCAGCTTTGGACTAGCTTGGGCAGCACATATGTATTTTGCTGTTCATAATGCAATTAATAGTGCGGGAGGAAATAATAATTCAGCTACTTCCGCTAAAATTTTAGCAAGACAACCTATTTCAGTATTAGTATTAGGGGTTGATCAAGGTATTGAAGGTCGACACGAGCAAGGAAATTCAGATACGTTAATTCTGGCTACCCTTAATCCAAGTAAAAATAAAGCGACTATGACGTCTATTCCTCGTGATACTTTAGTTGATGTTAAGGGTGATCCGGGCAATAAATATTTCATGTTCCGTGTCAACTCGGCCTATGAAGTAGGCGGAAGCAAAGCATCGATGAAAACCGTCTCTAGCTTATTGAATGTACCAATTAACTACTATCTTGAAGTTAATATGAAGGCTCTTAAGAGTTTAGTTAATGCTGTCGGCGGTGTTGATGTAAATGTGCCGTTTGATTTTTCATATGATTGGTGCTCTTTCCATAAAGGCAAGCAGCATTTGAACGGTCGACACGCGGTTGCATACGTACGAATGAGAAAAGAAGACCCACGTGGTGACTACGGCCGGCAAATGCGTCAACGTCAAGTTATTGAGGCTGTAGCTCATAAAGCAATGTCAGTAAATACGATTTCAAATTATCGTAAATTAGCCGAGATTTTTAATAAATACGTAAAGACTAATTTGTCATTTAACGATATGATTGCTTTGGCATTAAACTATCGTGGCTGTATGAAGAAGATGGATAGTGGCTATATTCAAGGCATGATGCATGGATTAATGGCTCGTCAATTCAAGTTGCTTCAAACGAGGAATTACAAAAGGTATCTAACAAGATTCGCAAGAATTTAGGTTTAGATACTGAAACTTTGGATAATGAGGAAACTCGACAAAATGATCTTAATAATGAAAGAAATCATTTGAAATGGGATGATCCTAATCCATTTACTAATTATCAAGTTTTTGATAGTAATTCAGATACTCCTGAAAGTAGCGATAATTCTTCTGGCTCGCAATCATCACAATCGTCTTCAAGCAAAAGTGATGATTGGCTCGATATTTTTAAATAGAAACATAGAAACTCTGAAAAGATCAAACGAATAAGTTTGATCTTTTTTATTTTGTTAAAATGAATGTGAATTACAAAAGTAAGGGAGTTATGAAAATGATGATCGGAACAATCGTTAATACAATTGCCTTATTAGTAGGTACAAGCATTGGCTGCTTATTAAAAAAAGGTATTAAGAAAAAATACGAGAACGTACTTTATAGTGCGATGGGATTATCTGCTTTAGGAATCGGAATGGAAAATATTGTTAATAATATGCCTAAAAGCAAATATCCAGTGATGTTTATTGTAAGTTTGGCATTGGGAGCTGTTATTGGAACCTGGCTTGATATTGATAGTCATTTTAATCGTCTAATTGATAAAATGGGACAGTCCGAAGTAGGCAAAGGTTTAGCAACAGAAATTTTGCTTTGCTGTATTGGCGCTCTTTCTATAGTCGGTCCGGTTATGTCAGCTGTAAAAGGCGATAATACCATGCTTTTTACTAATGCAACTTTGGATTTTGTGACTTCGATGGTCTTTGGCGCAAGTTTTGGTTGGGGGATGCTTTTAGTAGCGCCAATTTTGTTTTGCTGGCAAGGGATGATCTTTGTGGTTGCTAAATTTCTTTCAGCCAGTTTCTTTAGTGGTCCGCTTATCACGGAAATTTCAATTGTGGGTGGATTTTTGATTGCATGTACAGGGTTAGCTTTGTTAAAAATCAAGGATGTTAAAGCCTTAAACTTTTTGCCAGCTTTATTAGTTCCGATAATCTTTTTCATTTACAAAGGGTTAATTTAATAACTGTATCAAAAAAATATTTTTCATTATAAATTATTTTGAATATTTAGGTTCATTAATCAGGTTTGTAGAGAATGCTATAATCAAAAGAGAAAAGTGAAGTAAATAATATAACAGTATTGAAAGCGCATAACCTATCTTGTTGCAAGGTTAGAGCGCTAGTTGTACACTAAAGGTGCATTAAATAATATCTGTTATTTATATAAGGAACATTTAGTTCTGCGGAGGCGTAATATGAATATTGTTAGTTTAGCAAGATTTCAATTTGCGATGACAACAGTCTTTCACTTCTTCTTTGTACCATTTTCAATTGGTACGGTCTTTGTTGTTGCAATTATGGAATCAATGTATGTTCATACTGGCAATCCTAACTATAAAAAAATGGCAAAGTTTTGGGGCAATGTGTTCCTGTTGAGCTTTGCAGTGGGAGTAGTTACTGGTATTATCCAAGAATTTCAATTTGGAATGAATTGGTCTGACTATTCTAGATTTATGGGTGATATTTTTGGTGCTCCATTAGCCTTTGAAGCCCTTTTATCATTTTTTATTGAATCTACGTTTATTGGTTTATGGGCATTTACATGGAATAGAGTTGGTAAAGGCCTACATCTATTTTTTATTTGGATGGTTGTTTTTGGAACTATGACGTCAGCTCTTTGGATTTTGACTGCTAACTCATTTATGCAGCATCCAGTTGGCTATGCTATTCGTCATGGTCGTGCTGAAATGGCTGATTTTGGAGCCCTTCTTCGTAATCCACAATTATGGTATGAATATGGACATGTTATTGTTGGTGCCTTGCTTACAGGTGCAACAATCATCACAGGGTTAGCGGCTTTTCAACTTTTGAAAAAACGTTCGTTGTCTGATGTTAATAAAGATATTTATCATAAAACAATGCGTTTGGGCATGAGTTTAATGCTTATCTTTTCATTGGGAGAAATTGCAGTCGGTGATGCGCAAATGCAATACACTCTTCATGATCAACCAATGAAATTTGCGGCAACGGAAGCTGTTTACAAGACAACAGGTGAAAGAGCTCCTTGGACTGTAGTTGCTATTGCAAATCCTAAAACTCATGAAGTTAAGGGGATTGATATTCCAGATATGTTGAGTATTCTTTCTTACCATAAAACCACAGGCTCTGTAAAAGGTATGGAAGAAGTAAACGCTGAACTTGAAAAGAAGTATGGCACTCATATTGCTGGACATAAAATGAATTACTATGTTCCAGTTAATACTTTGTTCTGGACTTTCAGAGTAATGTGCGGATTTGCTGCATTATTATTCCTAGTATCATTAATTGGCTTAATTATGACTCGCAATGGTAAGGAAACTCTTTATAAGCATCGTTGGATGCTTTGGGTAATGGGAATTTTAACATTCTCTCCATTCCTTGCAAACACTTCAGGTTGGCTTATTACCGAACTTGGTCGTGCACCATGGACTGTTTATGGTTTATTCACTATTCAACAAAGTGTTTCACCAAACGTTTCAGTTGCATCGCTTTTAACATCAAATATTATTTACTTCTGCTTGTTTACAATCTTAGCAATTATTTTAATTGGCATGATTGTGCGCGTTTTACGCAAGGATCCGGATCAAATGACTGATGATGTTGCAACAGATCCATTTGCAAAGGGGGCCTTTTAAAATGGAATATTTACAAATCATTTGGTTTATTTTATTAGCCGTTTTATTCTCAGGCTTCTTCTTTCTTGATGGCTTTGACTTTGGGGTCGGTATGGCCGTTAAGACATTAGGTCATAATGAAAAAGAAAGAACGCAGATTATTAACTCAATTGGCCCTGTATGGGATGGAAACGAGGTTTGGCTAATTACCGCTGGTGGTGCAATGTTTGCCTCATTTCCAAATTGGTATGCAACATTATTTTCAGGCTATTATTTAATTTTGCTTTTGATTTTAGTTGGTCTTATTATTCGTGGTGTTTCATTCGAATTTCGTGCCAATTGCCCCGATTATCGCAAACCACTTTGGGATAACGTTTTGGCTTTAGGTAGCTTTATGGCACCATTTTTCTTGGGAATCATGTTTATTTCAATGATTAAAGGAATGCCTATTGATGCTGCGGGCAATATGTCAGCTCATTTCTTTGATTACTTTAATTGGTTCTCAATTGTTGGTGGAATTGCATTAACTTTGCTTACATATTTGCATGGTTTGAACTACCTTTCTTTAAAGCCGACAGGAGTTGTTTCGGAACGTGCACAAAATTATGCTCAAGGTCTTTATTGGGTACTTTATGCTGGTGAAGTGATTTTTGCTCTTCTTTTAATTTTCCAAACTGACTTCTTAAGAGTTCATCCAATTCTAACTTTGCTTTGCTTAGTTTTAATTGTTGGCTTTTCTGTAGCAGCCCATGTTTTTACATTTAGAAATCGCCAAGGTTGGGCATTTGCATTTAGCGGTTTAACTTTAGTTTCGCTTGTTGCTTTGATTTTCTGTGGTTTATTCCCACGTGTAATGATTTCATCAATCAGCAGCAAGTTTGACTTAATGATTAAGACCGCATCATCATCACATTACACATTGATTGTGATGACCATCGCTACAGTTATTTTGGTACCATGCATCTTAGCTTACACAATTTGGGCTTACTGGATTTTCCGTAAGCGTATTGAAATGCCTGCAGTAGGAGAAAATTAATATTATGATTGATCGACATCTATTTCAAATTGCGGGTGCTGGTTCAATTGCAAAAAGACTTGCAGTGCTTGAAGTTCTGCAAGCCTTTTTGATTATTGGGCAAGCTTATTCTCTTAGCGATGTTTTAACTAAACTATGGCAAGGCCATAGCGTTGATTGGTTGATGATGCTGATTTTTGCACTTTGTTTTAGCGGAAGACAATTAATTGATTTAATTGTCGGTCGTGGACTAGATAAATATGCAGCAAACGTAACTGAGGACTTACGAAATAAACTTTTGGCTAAAGTCTTTGACGAAGGACAAGCTTTGGTTCAGCGTCAAGGTACAGGAAGTTTAATTACGATGGCTTTAGACGGTATCGAAGAAGTTCGGCAATATATTAAGCTAGTTTTCAGTAAAGTGTTAACTATGATGATCGTGCCGCTTTTTGTATTTGCCGCAATGCTTTATTTAAATTGGCAATGTGCAGTGATTTTGCTTGTTATGTATCCATTAATTGTTCTTTTTATGATTATTTTGGGACATGCCGCACAAGATCGCGCTATCAAGCAATTTGGTAATTTTCAAAAATTATCGAATAACTTTATTGATTCTTTACGTGGAATTGACACTTTAAAATACTTAGGTTTAAGCAAGCGTTACTCAAATAGTATTTTTAATTTAAGTGAAAATTTTAGAAAAAAGACGATGGCTGTGCTAAAAGTAGCAATGTTATCAACTTTTGCGTTAGACTTCTTTACTACGCTTTCTATTGCAATCGTTGCCGTTTATCTTGGCTTAGGCTTATTAAATGGCAATGTAAAACTATTTCCAGCTTTGGGAATTTTGATTTTAGCACCGGAATTTTTCTTGCCAATTAGAAATTTCGCCAATGATTTTCACGCTACTTTAAATGGGAAAAACGCTTTTCATCGGATTAATGAATTGATTAAAGCCCCTAAAGAAAAAAGTGAAGATCTTGCATTAAACAATTGGAGTAGCAATGATGAACTTGAACTTAATAATCTAAAGTTTAAATATCCAAAGGGAACTGAAATTGGTCCCTTAAAAGTGAACTTAAAGGGTTATCAAAAAGTTGGCATTATCGGTATGAGTGGATCAGGCAAGAGTACTTTGATTAATCTGCTCAGCGGTTTTTTAACACCAACTGATGGAAAAATAAGAGTTCAAAATAAAAATGTCTCAACGTTAAATATTCCAGATTGGCATAAGCAATTAATTTACATCCCTCAGAATCCCTATATTTTTACGGCTAGTTTGCGTGACAACATAAGTTTTTATACACCAAATGCTAGTGATGAAGAAATCAAAAATGCGATTCATGTAATGGGATTGGATGATCTATTGAATGATTTGCCAAATGGTCTTGATACGATTATTGGCCAAGGCAAGCGTGCTTTGTCAGGTGGTCAGGCACAGAGAATTGCTTTAGCACGAGCATTTCTTGATCGTCAACGTCACGTTATGATTTTTGATGAACCAACTGCTCACCTTGATATTGAAACAGAAATTGATTTAAAAAATCGTATGATCCCATTGATGGAAAATCGGTTGGTATTGTTTGCGACACACCGTCTTCATTGGCTTAAACAAATGGATTATATTTTAGTCATGAACCATGGCAAGCTTGTTGAACAAGGCAATTTTGAAGAATTGAAAAACAAAAATGGCTACTTTATGGAATTAATGCAAGAAATGCGAGGTGAAAAGGATGCTGAATAAAATTCCAATTATTAAATCATTGAGGCATGATCGTTGGGTTCGTCCTTTTCTCAAGCATTATAAAAAGACGTTAATTTTAGCAATAATCTTGGGCATTTTAACCTTTGTATGTGGGGCAGGATTAATGTTCTGCGCGGGCTACTTAATAAGTAAGGCTGCTACTAAGCCAGAAAATATTTTACTTATTTATGTGCCCATTGTTTTAACCCGTGCTTTTGGGATTGGCCGACCAGCCATTCAATATTTACAAAGGTTAGTAAGCCATAATTGGGTTTTAAAAATGACTTCCAAGTTACGGCAACGTTTGTATGATTCACTTGAACGTGATGCTGTATTTTTTAATAGCAAATATCAACTTGGTGATATTTTAGGGCTTTTGTCTGATGATATTAGTCATATTCAAAACTTGTATTTGCGTTCAATGTTTCCCATGTTTGTTGCTTGGGGACTTTACGCTATTATCGTTGTTGGCTTAGGAATTTTATCACCATTAATGGGATTATGGATGTTGATTTTGTTTGGATTGATGATTTTTGCGATTCCAATTTGGTCAGTTCTTGTTAATGGAGCTCGACAAACATATAAAAAACACTTGCAAGATCAACTGTATACTGACTTAACTGACGATGTGATGGGCGTTAGCGATTGGGTTCTTTCTGGTCGTGGAAAAAAATATTTAGATTTACATGTGGATAATGCCAAAAAATTAACTGAAACTAATCACAAGATGAAAAAATTTGAACGCTTACGTGATTTCTTGCTCCAAATCCTCTTCTTGCTTATCATTTTGAGTTTAGTTATCTGGGGTTATGGAAAATTTGGTGGTCATCCAAGTCAATTAACTAACTGGATTGCGGCTTTTGTTTTGGCTGCTTTCCCATTAATTGAAGCTTTTGCGGGACTTCCGGCAGCGACTGAAGAAACTAATGTTTATCAAAAATCTTTAGTTCGCTTAAATAATTTGCCAAAACCTGTAACTGCTAAAGCAAAAGAAATTAGTATTGAAGCTCCATATGAGTTGCAATTAAAAAATGTTCACTATACTTATCCACATACGCGAAAAGAAATTTTACATGGTATTAACTTAACAATTAAGCCTGGAGAAAAATTAGCAATTTTAGGTCGAAGCGGATCAGGAAAGAGCACGATGGCTTCTCTTCTTAGAGGTGATCGTATTCCAACTGAAGGTACTGTTACGTTAAATAATATTAATACAAGCAAGTTTGGTGATCAGATTACTAATTATTTCAGTGTTATTAACCAAAGTCCATATTTGTTTAATACAACGATTGCGAATAATTTGCGCTTAGGTAATGAGGATGCTACAGATGAACAACTTTGGGATGTTTTGCACAGAGTAGGTTTGGCTGAAATGGTAGAAAGTTTGCCGGACAAAATAAATACCAAGGTCGAAGAAGCAGGCCTTCGTTTTTCTGGAGGAGAAAGACATCGGTTGGCCTTGGCTAGAGTCTTATTGAAAGATACGCCAATAGTTTTGCTTGATGAACCAACTGTTGGACTTGATCCAATTACTGAGCAAGCTGTTATTAACACAATTCTGACACAACTTAAAAACAAAACCTTAATATGGATTACTCATCATTTGCAAGGAATTGAGAAGATGGACCAAATTATTTTCTTAGAGGATGGTAAATTAGCCATGCAAGGAAGTCCAGATCAATTGTGGAAAACTCAAGAACGATTCCGTGAACTGAAAAAAGCGGACCAAGGTTTGTAACAAGGAACTGATGAGATGACATTAACGAATAAAACATCGGAGCAAGATGTTCATGACCTTTTTACAAGAGTCGCTTCCAAGTATGATGTAATGAATAATTTTATAAGTTTGGGCCTCCAAAATAAGTGGCGGAAGAATTTTATCCAAAAACTGAATTTGAATCCCACTGATAAATGTTTGGATTTATGTTGTGGAACAGGCGAATCCACTATTGCTTTGGCTAAAAAGGCAAAATATGTTATAGGATTAGATTTTAATCAAGAAATGATGGATTATGCTGAGCCGAAAATAAAGAAATATCATCTTGAAAATAAAATGAATTTGGTAAAAGGGGATGCAATGAATCTTCCCTTTGAAGATAGTAGTTTTGACTGTGTAACTATTTGTTTTGGATTGCGCAATGTCCCGGATGCGGGAAAAACGATAGCAGAAGCTTATCGAGTTTTAAAGAAAAATGAAAAATTTGCAATTTTAGAAATGTCGCAACCGACCAATCCAATTGTTAAATTCGGCTGGAAAATATATTTTAAAATATTTCCATATTTTGCAAAACTAACTAAGAATAAAGTATCTGATTATCAATATCTATCTAAAACAAGCAAAGCCTTTTTGTCCGCAAAACAAGTAAAAGCTTTGCTTGAACAAAAAGGCTTTAAAAAGGTATCCGTTACAAAATTAACTTGGGGTGCAGGTGCTATCCATATTTGTTTTAAAGAATAATTATTACATGCTTCTGTTTAAAAGCTGTTTAGTAAGTTTTTCAAGCATGTTCTTTTCAGGACTTGCAGGCAGTTGGGCTAGGTTATCCAATGCATCATGGGTATATGTTTTAGCTATGTTTCGGCTCAGATTGATAATTGAACTATTTAAGATTATTTTTTGGATTTTTTGAATATCGTCTATAGTTATTTGATATTTTTTATTCAGAATAGGTATAAGTTCTGTAGATAAATTACCGTCTTGTAAGGCGAGCAACAGTGGCAAGGAATAAACGCCAGTTGCTAAATCTTCAAGAATGGGCTTGTTTAACTTTTTACTGCCAGTATAGTCTAAAATATCATCGATCATCTGAAAGGCAATACCGAGATTTTCTCCAAAATCAGCCATTATTTTTATGGTTTTATCATCACCTTCGGCAAAGTATGCTCCTTCTTCAGCGGCTAAGCGAAAAAGGGCGGCAGTTTTCCCCCGCACGTTTGCTAAATAATTATCAAATGTTTGATTAATATTAAAGCGTTCAGCCATTTGACCTAATTCACCATCAAGGATTTTTCGCATGGCATGTGCATTTTTAACCATATATTGATGGCTAGAAACTGTATCAAGGATAAGATCAAAGAAATTGGTAAATAATAAGTCGCCGGCATAGACAGCAATATCTTTGCCAAAGCGAGCTTGAATACTGATTTTACCGCGACGCTCGTTAGAATCATCAATGATATCGTCATGAATTAAGCTAGCCATATGCAAGATTTCAATTGAACTTGCAAGTTTAATAATTCGTGGAGAAACTTCTTTCTTTTGACTGGCGATTTTGGCAGAAAGAATAAGCAGGCTTGGACGTAAATATTTTCCGCCATTGTTTGCCATTTCTAAAAGGGCAGCTTGCAAGTCGGAATATGGAGTTTGAATAGTCTCTTCAATGCATTGATTAACTTTTTCAAGCGGTTCCTTAATTAATGGGAATTTTTGCCAGGTTTTTTCAATATTCATAAGTATAAGTCCTTATAATAGATATTAAAAAGTAAGAATGAATTAAAAATCCTATTCGTTGAAAGGATGTGGGTAAATGTCGTTAAATGTATTTTTAGAATTAATCGAAATTAAAGCTAAAACGGCAAGTGTAATTCCCTTCTTACTAGGGATATGTTTTAGTACATATTACTACCATCAAGTAAATTGGAGCTTAGCTATTGTATTTTTTATAGCGATGTTTCTTTTTAATATGGTAGTTGATATGTTTGACAACTACTGTGATTATTATCACGCAGATAGCAAAACTTACCAAGAGAATACCAACATTATTGGGCGAGAAAATATTTCACCTAAATTAGTACTTACTTTAATTATTGCTTTTAGTATAATTTCAGCTTTGCTTGGAATTTGGCTAGTTATAAAAGCTGGATTGCCAGTTTTATGGATGGGCATCTTTTGTTTTGCTGTCGGATATTTGTATTCGTTTGGCCCACATCCTATTTCCAGTTTGCCACTTGGTGAATTATTTTCTGGTTTTACGATGGGGTTTATGATTGTTCTTTTGAGCGTGTATATAAATACTTATCAAATATTTAACTGGAATTGGCCAACAATAGGACGCATTTTCTTAGTTGCTTTGGCAGATGAATTATGGATTTCCAACTTAATGTTAGCCAACAATCTCTGTGATGCGCAAGAAGACGAAGATAATCATCGGACTACCATTATCCACTTTATTGGAAAAAAGGGTGGGCTAATCGCATTTAGCGTAAAAAATATTTCGGCTTTTTTGATTATTTTGCTTTTGCCATTTTTAGGCTTAGCGCCAAAAACCGTTTGGTTAACAGTCATTATTGTACCGTTCGTTTATAAGCAGAACAAGATTTTGCTTGCTAAGCAAGTAAAATCAGAAACTTTCATAACAGGCGTAAAAACATTGTTTGTTGGCTCTTTAACGTATTTAGTTACATATTTTGTGGGAATTTTATTTTAAAAACATAATTAGAAAGATAGGAGAATTATCATGAAAAAAATTGTTGTTTTAGGCGGTGGTTATGCAGGTTTAAAGACTGTTGTTGCTTTGCAAAAGAAGTTAAAACGACAAGTTGAGATTATTTTAATAGATCGTAATTCCTATCACTATGAAACAACTCGTTTGCCAGAGATTGCGACGGGTGCGCGTTCATATACAAAAATTTCTTATCAATTAGATGATGTGCTTGATCCATCAATGACTAAGTTAGTAATTGATGAAGTTACGCTAATTGATTATAAAAATAAAAAAGTTCAACTTAAAAATCATGACGATATTTCATACGATTATTTAGTTTTGGGGCTTGGCTTTGTCTTAGGAACTTTCGGTATTGAAGGTGCTAAGGAAAATGGTTTGCCAATGTATAACGTTAAAACGGCTTTGGCTATTCGTGATCATGTTTATGCTCAGATGAAGAAATATCGTGAAACTAAAGATCCTAAGGCTTTACAAATTGTTGTTTGTGGTGCTGGCTTCCAGGCAATTGAGCTTGCTACAGCCTTGGCCGAAAATCGTCCTCGTTTTGCTAAAATGGCCGGCAATATTGATCCAAAAGAAATCAAAATTTCTATGATCGATGGGTCACCTCGTCTTCTTCCAATGTTTGATGATAAGCAAATGAAGTACGCTTTAAGCTTAATTGATAAAGCTGATGTTAAAATTATTCGTCCAGCTCGTGTACAAAAAGTCGCAAGTGATGCAGTTTACTATAAGATGAATGATGATGACGAAAATGCTGATTCTCGTAAGATTGCCACTAACACTGCTATTTGGATGATGGGCTTTAGTGGTAGTCCGCTAATTGAGGCTTCAGGATTTAATAATCGCCGTGGTAAGATCATGGTTAACGATAATTTGACTGTGCCGGATCATGACGAAATTTATGCATTGGGTGATGTCTCTGCTGTTATGGTCCCTGGTAAGAAATGGCCATGGCCTAATACTGCTCAGTTAGCTCTCTCAATGGCTAACTATGCTGCAAAGGATTTGACGGCACGTATTAATGGAAATAGTCGACCAACTAAATATGTTTATCATGATTTAGGCGTAGTTGTTGCTATTGGTGATACTCATGCTGCCGCATACGCAATGGGGCACAATTATCGTGGCTATTTAGCTTCGGCATTGAAGAAAGTTATTGCTGATAAGTCTTTAATGGAAACTGGTGGTATAAAAGAAACCTTAGCGGTTGGTCGTTTTGACTTGTATCACTAAAATTAATTAATCAATACAAAAAGCGATGAATTCTCTCGTAATAATTGGGATTCATTGCTTTTTTCTGTTTTAATATAGGGTAAGGTTTAAACAAAATTGGAGGTCTAATTATGGCAAAGAAATCACTGTTTCCAGTTATTTATGGTTTTATTTCTGCTTTAATTTCATTCATTGCCGTATTCTTTATATGTATACGAACTTTCCGAATGAATTTACAAGTAGCAATTATTATCGCAGGAATTTTTGCAATTTTCTTTTTCGGACTTTCTTACTTTAGAGGTCATGCCAGCGTTGAAATTAAACGAATTGTTTATAAATATAAATTAACTGATCAAGATTTGGCTAAAATTACTGGTTTAAAGGCGAGTGATTTTCCGATCTATCATGATAAATTGCAGTTGATTTTGCCTAAGCGTTATTGGCCTAGAATTTTAGATTCTTTACAAAAATATGAAAAGCAACGTGAAGAGATGAAACTTTAATCCAAGACGGTATAATAAGTTTCGTGTTGAATTTAAATAAGTAAAAAGGATGTGAAGAGTTTGAGTTTACTTACAGTAAAAGACTTAAGTCAAAGTTTTATTGATAAGACTTTGTATGAGGACGCTAACTTCGTTCTCAATAAAGAAGACCATATGGGAGTTACTGGCCAAAATGGGGTTGGTAAATCAACTTTAATCAAGATTTTAACAGGAGATATTATTCCTGATGAAGGCCAAGTTAAATGGCAAAACAAAATTGATGTGGGTTACTTGGATCAGTACGCAAAATTAGCTCCAGGTGTTACTATCAAAGGCTTTTTGAAGACCGCTTATGATCATTTGTTCCAAAAAGAAAAGGAATTAAATGATCTTTATGTTAAATATGCTGAAAATGGCGATGATGCTTTATTGGAAAAAGCCGGCAAGATTCAAACATACTTAGAAGAAAACAATTTCTACGATATTGATACTGAAATTGAACGTGTCGCATCAGGTTTGGGTTTGGCTGAACTTGGCTATGATCATGATGTTTCCAAGCTTTCTGGTGGTCAGCGTTCCAAGATTATTTTGGCAAAATTACTTTTGCAAAGTCCAGATGTGTTGGTACTTGACGAACCAACCAACTATTTGGATGTTTCCCACATTGATTGGCTTGTGGATTATTTAAACAATTTTGAAGGTGCATTCATCGTTGTTAGTCACGACTATGACTTTTTAGGTCGCATTACCAACTGCATTATTGATATCGATTTTGGCACGATTACGCGTTATACAGGAACTTTGAAGCAGGCTTTGCGTCAAAAGGCCGCTAACCGTGAAACTTACTTGAAAGCATATGCTAACCAACAACGCAAAATTGCTAAGACGGAAGCCTATATCCGTAAGAACAAGGCAGGTACTCGAGCTAAGAGTGCAAAATCACGTGAAAAGCAATTGGCTAGAATGGATATTTTGAATCCACCAAAGAACAACCGCAAGGCCAAGTTTGAATTCCCATATGTTGCTACAGCTTCTAATTTGCTTCTTCAAACACAGGATTTGGTTATTGGTTACGACCACGCTTTGGTTAAATCAGCTTTTAACTTTTCTGTTGGTGGAAATGAAAAGGTAGCTATTACTGGTTTTAACGGAATTGGTAAAACTACTTTGCTTAAAACCTTGCTTGGTAAGCTTAAGCCAATTTATGGTTCGTATGAATTATCAGTTACGGCTAAACTTGCTTACTTTAAGCAGGATTTGACTTGGCCAAATAATAATATGACGCCGCTTCAATATTTGCAGGAAGAATTTGAACGTAAAAAGCCCAAAGAATTACGTCAGGCTTTAGCCAGAATGGGTCTAACTGCTCAGCAAGCAATGAGCCCACTTAAAGAATTATCCGGTGGGGAACAAGAAAAGGTTAAGTTGGCTAAAATGCAGTTTGAACCAGCAAACTTGCTTTTCCTTGATGAACCAACTAACCACTTGGATAATGACACTAAAGATGCTTTGAGAAAAGCAATTGTTAACTTCCCAGGTGGTGTAATTATTGTTTCTCACGAAAGAGATTTCTTCCGCGGTGATTGGGTTGATAAGACTATCGACTTGGAAAAATTAAATTAGTTTACTCACATGAAAAGAATTTTGTAGGTAAAAATTATGTCCGATAAAGAAAGTGCAAAATTTTACCAAGAAATATTAGACATTTGTTTAACGGCAGGACGTCTGATGATTGAAGGCGGAAGCGAGATGTATCGTGTTGAAGATACGATGCTTAGAATCGCGCGTAACGCTGGCATTAAGGATCCGCGCGTGTTTGCCACGCCAACTTGCGTATTCATGAGTTTGGATGGTGGCGATTTATCGCAGATGAAACAAATTCGTGATCGTAATATTAATTTGGAATTGGTAGATCGCGTTAATGAATTGTCACGTGAATTTGCGGCCAAAGAAATTACGATGACGGAATTGCGAAAAAAGATTTTGGATACGGCAAATGCGACGCCAACTTTTCCGTTATGGCTTCAAGTTGTAGGTGCTGCGGCACTTAGTGCAACTTTGATGGTTTTGTTTATTGATAATTATGACTGGGTAGATTTCCCGGCGGCTGCGATTGTTGGTGCTCTTGGCTATTTAGCTTATGTAGCTTTTAAAAGATTTACTAAAGTGCGGTTTTTGTCTGAATTAATTGCTGCAATGGTGATGGCACTTATTACGATCGGCATAACGCATTTATTTCCACAGATGATAACAGACAATATTTTGGTTGGAGCTTTAATGACCTTGGTTCCAGGCTTAGCTTTAACTAATGCTTTACGTGACTTGTTCATGGGCGATTTGTTATCGGGAATCGTGCGTTTGTTTGAAGCTACCTTAACGGCCTTGGCCCTAGGCGGCGGTGTAGCAATTATTATTAAGTTTTTAGGAGCATAACGATGCCTGTTTGGTTAGAGATTCTTATTAATGTTGTCTTTTCATATATTGCATCTGTGGGTTTTGCCCTAACTATCAACGTTCCGCACCGTGCACTTAATCTTTCCGGAATTAGTGGCGTTGTTGGTTGGATGGTTTATTGGTTTGCGGCACGCGCCAATATGGGAAGAATGTTATCCAACTTAATGGGGGCTTTTGTGATTGGCATTTTGGGCTTGATTTTTGCTCGTATCAAAAAGTGCCCAGTAACAGTCTTCAATATTCCCGCTTTAGTTCCTCTAGTTCCTGGTGTTCCTGCTTATCAGGCTGTGCGTAATTTGGTTAATGGTGAAACCTTTGAAGCAGAAACCGCAATTTTGCGCGTTGCGATCGTTACGTGTGCGATTGCCTTGGGCATACTGTTGTCGACAATGATAACGGAAATGTTTTACCGAACAAAAAGATTTTACAAAAATAAGAAAAATAAGATATAATACTCACGACGAGTCGATAAAACAACGCGAGATGCGTATATTTTGAGATAGAGGACATCCGATTTAACTATCAAAATACGGGAAGTATTGATGTTGGGCAACTTCTGATGTGAACGGAAAGTCCCACACATAGCTTCGGCTATGGGCCTTGAGTTAAGAGCGAACCTTTTCCATGAGGTTCGCTCTTTTTTTGATCATGTTGATTGATTTTTTATATAGATAACATTATATTTATATAAAATACTATTGAATTAGTATGAAAGGATGATAATAG
>NZ_BALY01000027.1 GCF_000615445.1 Lactobacillus hamsteri DSM 5661 = JCM 6256
TAAATAAATATAAAGTACACTATATTTATAATTTTTTGAAAGTGATTTTTAGGTCTATATAACAAAATAATTATGATTGATTTTTTATACATAAGCGGAATATTATGCCAGACTTAAGTAAAAGCAAAATTGTTTCACAACATATATATGATGATATAACTAAGAAAGGTTTTTGATTGGGGCATAGTTGGTATTTAATGTTTTCGAAAATTATGAGTTAATATGTATGATGAAAGATGTTCTACAATTAGGATCAAAGCTTAGACGTTGTAAACATTAAATGGTGTGTCTAAAATTTGGTTACATCCAATTTATAGAACTTAATTGGTTAGCGTGGCTAGTTTCTGATTTTGTGCTTTGCTGTATGTAAAATGGTGCTTGCTACATTATGTTCGTCGGGATAAGTAATTTCATTTAATGTTAGCTACAATGTGAGTTGAATATCGGTAGGTTGCTATATTATTTACTAGTGGCATATTTTTGTATTTATTTTTTACTTGCTGTGTTTTCTTATTTTTTGGTAAAAATTGAAGTATCGAGTTATTTAAAATATAAGATCTGAAATATATAAAGATAGAATCGTGTAGTCTGTAAAATGAAAGATTTTTTTTGTAAAGTTTGCAGGAATGATAATAAATTGCTTATCAGTAATATTTCTTTTATCGATTTTCCCTTGTCTCGTTTAGCCTAGAAAAAGATATATTGATTGGTTTTAAATATATTTATGTTTATTAATTGAATTATATTTCTAATTATAAATGTAATAATTATCTTATTTATAAATGCATAAATAATAATATTTATAATTATAAATATATTTACAAGCGATGAAGGATATCATAGAAGTACTTTTCGGACACTGTCAAATAGTTTGTGTAAATAGATTTTTTAATCTTTTATTTAATCAAAATAGGATTCTAAGGTATCCTGAACCTGACCAAAGCCTTTGTGGATTCGATTGAAATAGCGTTCGTTGTAGCTCATTGCCTGAATGCCAATAAAAGTATTAAGCGACTGTTCAGTTGGAAACTCTGCTTTAGGCTTAGCTTTACGCTTGATAACGCTGTTAAAGGATTCGATCATATTGGTAGAGTAAATTGAAGCCCTGATCTGCTTAGGATAGCTGTAAAAGACCAGCAGATCAGGTTCAATCTCTTTGAGATTTCTGATGACATGGTTGTACGCTCTGTTCCACTTGTCATAGAAGGCGTGCAAGACTTTGACCGCAGCTTCTTTATTTGGCTGTTGATGAATTTGCTTGAATTCATTCATGATCGTTTCGCGATCATCTACGCGTACTTTAGCGCAGATATTGCGCATGACATGAACTAGACAGCGTTGAAAATGAGCTTTCGGATAAGTCTGCTCCAGCACTGTCTTCATGCCCACAACGCCATCTGAAAGAAAGAGCTCAACCTGTTCTAGACCGCGAGACTTCATGTCTTGAAGCATTTCCGTCCAATTCTCGACGTTTTCGCTGGGAGCAATGCGGTAATCGATGACTTCCTTGTGGCCATTAGGCTTGATGCCAATGGCAATATAAACTGCTTCACGATCAAAGGTTATGCGACGCAAAGGAATGTAGGTAGCGTCCAAATAAACGCAGAAGAACTTGTCACTGAGTTTGCGCTGATGATAGGCCTCGACTTTTGGAATCATCTGCTTGGAGATGTTAGATACCTGAGCTGGGCTGTAATGACTGCCATACATCTTTTCAATCAAGTCGGCTATTTCTCTGGTGGTTACGCCTTTGGAATATAGCTTGATAATCATGCTTTCCAAGACATCGGAGTGCTGCTTGTAGTCAGGGAGCGTGTGCTGATGAAACATGCCGTTGCGATCCCTAGGCACCTGAATTTCAATCTCGCCAAATTGCGTATCAACCTTGCGAAAGTAAGCACCATTGCGTGAATTGCCTGTATTCCAGCCAGCTCTGGCATAAGGATCATAGCCTAAAAACGCAGTCAGTTCAGCCTCTAATAGGTCATTAACTGCTTGCTGGAGTTCTTTGCGCAATAAATCGTTTATTTTGTCTTGATTGAATAGAGCTTGTGCCATATTTTTGGTAAAATCATTCATGAAGGAGTTCTTCTTTCTGTATGTGTTTTTTTGTTCAAACCAATCATACGAGAAAGGAACTCCTTTTTCTAATGTTTTAAGAAATTAATTTAAGGAATTATTCATCCTTACACAAACTATTTTACGGTTTCACTTTTCGTGCTACGTTATTAACAATAAAGTTGTTACTATCATTCATAAGTAAATATAATTTTTTTACATTTGATAACTAATTAACGGTATTTTCATTAAACTATGTTATCTTTTTCACTTAATGTTATAATGACCGTGTTGGAAGTTTTTAGAAAAGAGATAAGAAATCAAAATGAATACTATTGCATTTAACCAACAATTATCAGATAAACTAAATGAAGAATTGAATCCTACATTGTTTTCAACACCAGGTAAGGGTGAAATCACTGTGGTAGCAAACGAAGAAAAAGATTTACGGGAATACCGCATTATTACTAAAGATAATAAGGTTGTAGATCTCATTGATGCATATGATTCAGAACATGATGCAGATTATCAAAAGTTGGTAGATTTTCTTAAGGACTACCGTTAAAAAGCTGAGTATAAACAAAAAGACTCAAGCGTTGTGATATAGTTCTACTTAATTAAGACTATATCGATGCTTGAGTCTTTTTATTTTTTTATAGGTTAATTAATTTTAACAATAGCCTTGGATACGTCTTTTAATTTCCCTGAGGTGAAATCTTCAACTTCTCCTAAACTGAGTTCATGAGAAATTAATGGTAATACGTCAACTTTTCCACTTTCAAGTAAACTGATTGCATCTTCAAAACAGTATGGATTAATGAAGGAACCTTGAATGGTTAATTGTTTTTGGTAAATTTCATAAGAATTGATAGAAAATTTCGATTTAGGGTTAGCCACACCAAACATCAAAACCTGTGCGCCACGTCTTGTGGCAGAAATTGCTTCTTCTTGAGTGATAGGATTTCCTACTGCTTCGACAACTACATCATAGTAATTATTAGCAATTTTTTCACCTTTGGCAGTATTAATAGTGTGAATACCAAATTTATTATGATTAAGTTTTAATTTTTCATCAGAAATTCCTGCTAGGTCCACCTGATGAACACCCGTTGTCATTAAAAGTTGAACGAAAAGTTCACCCATGAAGCCATCACCGATAACTAGTGCTTTTTGGTAAGGATGAAGCTTTAATAAATTGATTCCGTGCATAGCGCAAGAAAGAGGTTCTGCTACAGCGGCAGCTTTTAATGATAATTTATTTGAAATTGGATAAACTACTTTAGCTGGAGCTGAGAAATATTCTGCAAATCCACCGTCGCGAGTTACACCGACAGCGGAAAGATGTTCACAGAGTTCGGGACGAGAAGTGCGACAGTAGTAACATTGCCCACAATAAATATTAGGATCAACAGTTACATGGTCGCCAACTTTAACATTTGTAACTTTAGTACCAATTTTGACAACAATACCTGAGTTTTCGTGACCCAAAATAATAGGTGGATTGGCTTGGGCAGAACCTGGTAAGCCATTATACAGTTCACGATCAGTACCACAAATACCTGCGTATGCAGTTTTTACTAAAACTTCATCATCCTTGATTTGAGGTTCGGGTACTTCTTTTTCCTCTAATTTTTTAGTAGCAGTTAAGACTAATGCTTTCATGATTTTTCCTCCTGTAATCTACTTATAGAATAAATCAAATTTACCTAAATAGAAATTGATAATGTTGGAATGTGATTTTTCATTTATTATTTTCTTAATCAAAAAAGCGAAAGCTAAATTATACTTAGTCTTCGCTTTTTTTGTTCATTTGTCTATAGATTTTAGGACTAAAACCGGTATATCTTTTAAAGGCTTTAGAAAAAGTAAATTCATCTATGTATCCAACTAAATTGGAAATTTGCTGAACCGAACTTGATGTATTTTTCAGTCGATTTTTGGCTTCTTCCATTCTAATTTGAATTAAAAATTTTTGTGGTGAGGTATTCAACTCGTGTTTAAAAATATTATATAGGTAGCTTCTAGAAATATCTAACTTGTGACAAAGGGAAGTAATTGAACAGTTGTGATCATCAAAATTATCGTGTAGATATTTTATTGCCATTTTTAGTTGAACCGAACTTTCAACGCGAATTTTTCTAAGCTTTGCTGGATATTCAGTATCTAAATAATAAAAAGTTTGATAAATTAGCGATTCGATTAATATGTCATTAGTTAGTGAGTTAGGGTTATGAAGAGCTTCGTAGAGTTTTTGCAAACTGGCATAAAATTTTGAATTTTGAACTTGGTGTAAATAATGTTGAGATGACAAGATTGAGCCTGATAACATCGTACTAATTTTTAATCCAGATAAACCGATCCAGAAATAAGACCATGGCTCCTCACTGTCTGCTTGGTAAAAGCAAGGTACTCCCTTGGGCAAAATGAAAATATCACCAGCTTTTAGTTGTGTAACAGAATGATTCGCAGATGTAAAAGTACCCTTACCTTTAATAATGTAGTGAATAACATAGTTTTGTCTAACATTATTTCCTGTAAAGGAGTAATTGGGAAGACAACTTTCTTTTCCAAAAAATAAAACGCGACTTTCTAGATTAGTATCGTTTAATGTCTTATATTCGCCTTTCATATGAAGCCTCATGTAAAAAATAGCATATTATATATGTCACCATGAATTCTATCATCGAAATAATTCTTTATCAAATAGAGCTTCTATAATATAGCATGTCAAAATGTATATAAGACAAAATGACATGAAAGTTAACAGATTTGCTATGGTTACATTAACGCAATTAAGTAATAATTAATTATGTAATGATAGCGCTTAACCATTTGAATCCAGAGGGGACATATAAGCGTGTGTTTATCTGATTGAGGAGTGAGTTTATATGAAGAAATGGCTGAAAACAGTAGCTTTAGCTAGCTTAGCTATTATGGCAACTGTAGGTCTTACGGCTTGTGGACAAAAGCAAGATAGCAGTTCTGGTAAAAAAGTTACTATTGAATATTTCAACCAAAAAAAGGAAATGTCAGGAACTTTAAAAGAAATTATTAAAGACTTTGAAAAGAAAAATCCTAACATTCATGTAAAAGAAGTAGATGTTCCTGATGCCGGAACAGTTTTAAAAACAAGAATTTTGTCAGGAGATGTTCCTGATGTAATTAATATCTACCCACAGAATATTGACTTTCAAGAGTGGGCAAAGGCTGGATATTTTGAAGATATGACACATGAGCCATACATCAAAAATATTAAGAATCATTATGCTGATTCGTTTAAGGTAAATGGCAAGATTTATAATGCACCACTTAGCGCTAACGTTTATGGCTTTTTCTATAATGCAACCGAATTTGAAAAATTGGGTATTAAGCCTCCTAAGACTTGGGATGAGTTTAAGCAAGCTGTAAAAAAGATTAAAGCTAGCGGCAAAGCACCATTTGCAATCGCAGGTACTGAACCTTGGACCCTGAACGGTTATCACCAATTATCTCTTGCAACAGTAACTGGCAGTGCTAAGCAAGCAAATAAGCTTCTTAGATATTCAGCACCAAATGGAATTAAAGTAAATAATCCATATATTCAAAAAGATTTCACGCGTTTGAATTTACTTCGTGAAAATTCTCAAAGTAACTGGCGTGGAGCAAGTTATAACGATGCAGTAATTTCATTTGCGAGTGGTAAAAGTTTGATTATGCCTAATGGTTCATGGGCATTACCAATGATTAATCAGCAAAAACCAAAATTTAAAGTTAGAACTTTTGCTTTCCCAGCAGCTAAGGCTGGACATGAAATGACAGTTGGTTCTGGTGACCTTGCTTTGTAAATTTCATCTAAGAGTAAGCATAAGAAAGCAGCAGAAAAATTTGTTGCTTATATGACAACTCCAGCAGCAATGCAAAAGTATTACAACGTTGATGGAAGTCCTGTAGCTGTAAAGGGTGTAAAGCAAAAAGGCTTTGATTCACAATTAGGTGGATTATCAACATTGGCATTTACTGATCACGATATGGTATGGCTTGCACAAGATTGGACAAGTGAAAATGATTTCTTCAATTTAACAGCAAGTTACTTAATGACAGGTAATAAGCAACAAATGGTTAATGATATGAATACGTTCTTTAACCCAATGAAAGCTTCTAACTAGGGGGTACAAATATGAAATCCAAAGGTTTTATTGAAAAACATTGGGGCTGGCTATTTTTAATTGTCCCATTAATTTTGCAAGCTATATTCTTCTATTTTCCATTGGTTCAAGGTGCTTTCTATAGTTTTACAAACTGGACGGGTTTGACTTATAACTACAAATTTGTAGGTTTTAATAACTATAAATTGCTCATGATGGATCAAAACTTCATGAAGTCGATTGGCTTTACTGCAATTTTAACCATTTCATTAATTGTAGGTGAAATTGTAATTGGTATTTTAGTTGCGAGAGCCTTAAATTCAAAAATTAAAGGTCAAACTTTCTTTAGAGCTTGGTTCTTCTTCCCAGCTGTTTTATCAGGTTTGACTGTTGCCTTGATTTTTAAGCAAGTTTTCAACTATGGTTTGCCAGCAATTGGTAATGCTCTTCACATTGAATGGCTTCAAACCAGCTTGCTTGGTACTAATGCCGGGGCAATTATTGCTACAATCTTCGTTCTCTTATGGCAAGGCGTGGCAATGCCAATCATTATTTTCTTAGCAGGTCTTCAAAGTATTCCTGATGAAATTAAGGAAGCCGCTGAAGTAGATGGCGCTAATAGTCGTCAAATTTTCTGGAAGATTGAACTTCCATATATGTTGCCAAGTATTTCAATGGTCTTCATTTTGGCTCTTAAATCAGGTTTAACTGCTTTCGATCAAATCTTTGCAATGACAGCAGGTGGACCAAACAATTCAACTACTTCATTAGGATTGCTTGTTTACAACTACGCATTTAAGAACAATTCATTTGGTTATGCTAACGCAATCGCAATTGTCTTGTTCATCTTAATTGCTATCGTTTCGTTTGTACAAATTAAGATTTCTAATAAATACGCCGTTGATTAAAGGGGAGTATAAAGATGGAAAAAGAAAATAAATCAAAGAAGTTTTGGGACTATGCTTTATTAATTGTCGGCGGCATTTTAATTTTGATCCCGCTACTTTATACATTTTTAAGTTCATTTAAGACGACCAAACAAATTATGGAACATTTCTTTGCTTGGCCAAATCCTTGGACAACTGCTAACTTTCAAAGATTGTTTGCTGATGGAGTAATGGGCTACTTCTGGAATTCAATTGTTATTACTGTTTTATCAATTGCTTTAGTAATGATTTTTGTTCCAATGGCTGCTTATTCTATTGCTCGTAATATGTCGAAGCAAACGGCTTATAACTGGATGTATATTTTGCTTATCATCGGAATCTTCGTTCCATTCCAAGTTATCATGATTCCTATTACCGTTATGATGAGTAAATTAGGTTTGGCAAATATGTGGGGCTTAATTATTTTGTACTTAACATATGCTGTTCCACAAACATTGTTCCTATATGTAAGTTACATTAAACAAAGTGTTCCAGAAAGTTTGGATGAAGCTGCAGAAATTGATGGTGCAAATAAGATTACTGCTTACTTTAAGATTATTTTCCCATTATTAAAACCTATGCATGCTACAACTTTAATTATTAATGCAATGTGGTTCTGGAATGACTTCATGCTTCCATTGTTGATTTTAAACAGAGATTCAAAAATGTGGACATTGCCTTTGTTCCAATACAACTACACAGGTCAATACTTCAACGATTATGGTCCAAGTTTTGCATCATATGTAGTAGGTATTATTACAATTACGATTGTTTACTTAATTTTCCAAAAGAACATTATTGCTGGTATGAGTAATGGTGCTGTTAAATAGTTAATTCTAAAACGAGAGGTAAGAAGAATGGTTAAAGTAGATTTAGATCACGTTTACAAGCAATACAAAGGTAATGATAAATATTCAGTTACAGATTTTAATTTGCACATTAAAGATCAAGAATTTATCGTTTTCGTCGGTCCATCAGGTTGTGGTAAGTCAACCACATTAAGAATGATTGCTGGACTTGAAGACATCTCAAAAGGCACTTTAAAAATTGGTGGAAAAGTTATGAACGATGTTGCCCCAAAAAACCGTGATATCGCCATGGTATTCCAGAACTACGCCTTATATCCTCATATGACCGTTTATGATAATATGGCGTTTGGTTTAAAACTTCGTAAATACAGCAAGGATGATATTGATAAGAGAGTACAACGTGCTGCGAAGATCTTAGGTTTGACTGAATACTTGAAGCGTAAGCCTGCTGCCCTTTCTGGTGGTCAACGTCAGCGTGTTGCCTTAGGTCGTGCGATCGTTCGGGATGCACCAATCTTCTTGATGGACGAACCTCTTTCAAACTTGGATGCTAAGCTTCGTGTTTCAATGCGTGCAGAAATCGCTAAGTTGCACCAACAATTAAAGACAACTACCATTTACGTAACTCACGATCAAACTGAAGCCATGACTTTAGCTGATAGAATTGTCATTATTAAAGACGGTATTCAACAACAAGTTGGTTCACCAATGGAAGTTTATAATAACCCTGCTAATGTCTTTGTGGCTGGATTCATTGGTTCACCAGCTATGAACTTCTTCCACGTAATTTTGAAGGATGGCAAGATTGTTGATAAGGAAAATCATGATTTCGAAATTCCTGTTCCTGAAGGTAAGCTCAAAGTATTAAAAGATAAGGGCTATGAGGGCAAAGAATTGATTTTCGGAATTCGTCCAGAAGATGTTCACACTGAACAAGTATTCCTTGAAGCCTTTCCAGATCAAGTTGTAACTGCAACTGTAACCGTTTCAGAACTTTTAGGTGCCGAAACACAACTTTACTGCAAGGTGGGTGACACTGAATTGGTATCCAAGGTTGATGCTCGTGACTTCACTAAGCCAGGCACCAAGGTAAAGATGGGTTTTGAAATGAACAAGGCTCACTTCTTCGATCCAGAAACCGAAAAAGCTGTTGAAAATTAAGGATTAAATTATGGAAAATAGATTAATTACTTTTGATGAGCGTAACAAAGTATTTCATTTACATAATAAACAAGTCTCTTACCTTATTTCAGTTGAAAATGGTGGAACCCTTAGTCACTTATATTTTGGTAAACGTGTTAAGGAATATCACAATCAACTACGTTATCCAAGATTAGATCGTGGTTTTTCAGGTAATCTTCCGGGATCATTAGATAGAACTTTTTCACGTGATTCTTTGCCAAAAGAATATAGCAGTGCCGGTGAAATGGATTATCATACTCCAGCAACTGTTGTTCGTCATTCTGATGGTTCAAATGCTTTATTTTTAACTTATAAGACTTACAAAATTGAAGATGGGAAACCTGATTTAAAAGGGTTGCCACATTCATGGGTGAAAGATAAAACTGAAGCTCAAACTTTAATTATTACTTTGGAAGATAAATGCAGCGAATTTGAATACGATCTTATTTACACGATTTATCGTGATCGTCCCGTAATTGTCCGTTCAGTTAAAGTTCGTAATAATGGCAAAGATTCGGCCTATATCGAAAAAGCAGCCTCCATGCAAATGGATTTTGGTAATAAAGACTTTGAAAGTATTACTTTGCCAGGCGCACATGCTAATGAACGTCACATGCAAAGAGAAAAAATTGGCCAAGGGATTCATGTTTACTCAAGTCATCGTGGTACTTCAAGTCATCAAATGAACATTCTTAGCTTGGTTGATCCAGATACAAATGAATTTAATGGGGATGCATATGGTTTTGCTTTAGTATATTCAGGCAATCATAAGTTTGAAGTTGAACGCGATCAATTTGATCAAATTCATTTAAATATTGGTATCAATGATTTTAATTTTAAATGGAAATTGAAGTCAGGAGATAGCTTTCAAACACCAGAAGTATTAATGGTTTACTCCGATCATGGTTTGAATCAAATGAGTCAAGCTTTTCATAGCTTAATTCATGATCGGATCATGCGTAGTAAATTCAAGAATCAAGTCCGTCCAATTTTAGTTAATAATTGGGAAGCCACATATTTTGACTTTGATGAAGATAAACTTAGACCCATTGTTGATAAAGCAAAAAAGCTTGGCATTGAAATGTTTGTTTTAGACGATGGATGGTTCGGTCATCGTGATGATGATAATAGTTCATTAGGTGATTGGAAAGTCTTCAAAAAGAAGTTTCCTAATGGTTTAGGGCACTTTGCTGATTATGTTCATAATCAAGGCTTAAAATTTGGCCTTTGGTTTGAACCAGAAATGATTTCATATGATTCTGATTTATACAAAGAACATCCGGATTATTTAATGCAAGTTCCAGGCAGAAAACCAAGTCCATCACGCAACCAATATATTTTAGATTTGGGTCGTGAAGAAGTTCGTGACAATATCTTTAAACAAATGATTAAAATTCTTGATGATGGAAAAATTGATTACATTAAATGGGATATGAACCGTCATTTGTCGGATATTTATGAAGCAGATTTACCGGCTGATCAACAAGGTGAGGTATATCATCGCTATGTTTTAGGTTTTTATGATTTGCTTAATCGTTTAGTAACTAGATATCCAAATATCTTATTTGAAGGATGTTCAGGTGGTGGCGGACGATTTGATGCCGGCGCCGCATATTACACGCCGCAAATTTGGGCAAGCGATAATTCAGATGCGATTGCTCGTTTAACAATTCAATATGGCACAAGTCTTGTTTACCCACAATCAATGCTTACTTCTCATGTTTCAGTTAGTCCTAATGAACAAAATGGTCGGATTACGCCATTTGATACGCGAGGCGCGGTTGCAATGTGGGGCGATCTTGGTTACGAACTTGATTTAACAAAGATGAGTGACGAAGATAGTAAAAAGGTTGCTGAGCAAGTTGCGGAATATAAAAAGATTCGCAAGGTCACACAGTTTGGCAAATTTTATCGCTTGAAGTCACCAATGAATAGCAATCAATGTGCATGGATGACGGTTTCCCAAGATCAGAATGAAGCTGTTGTAACTGTGGTTAAAATTATGGCCTATGCTCAACCATATTTAACGAAAACCAAATTAGTCGGACTCGATCCAAATAAACAGTATCAAAATATAGATACTAAAGAAATTTTTGGTGGCGATGAGTTAATGAATTTGGGCTTTTATGATTCAGTTGAGCATGGCGATTTTAAGGCTAAAATGTATCATTTTAAGGCAATAGATTAACGGAGGCAAAGTATGCCAATAACGAATAAAGTAATGCTGATTACCTATCCTGATAGCTTAGGTAAAAATATCAAAGAATTACAGGATGTTCTTCATACCGATTTAAAAGGCGCAGTTGGCGGAATTCACTTATTGCCATTTTTCCCATCAACGGGAGATCGTGGCTTTGCACCGACTGATTACACTAAAGTAGATTCAAAATTCGGTGATTGGTCAGATGTGGAAAAATTGGGTGAAGAATATTATCTGATGTTTGACTTTATGATCAATCATATTTCTCGCCAGTCTAAGTTTTATAAAGATTTTCAAGCTAAAAAGGATCAAAGTAAATATGCCGACCTGTTTTTAAGTTGGGATAAATTCTGGCCTAAGGGTCGTCCAACTAAGGAAGATGTAGATTTAATTTACAAGCGTAAGGATCGTGCTCCTTATCAAGAAATTACTTTTGCGGATGGCTCAAAAGAGAAGCTTTGGAATACTTTTGGCCCTGAACAAATTGATCTTGATGTTCGTCATCAAGTGACTACAGATTTTATTAAAAATACTTTACGTTCATTGATTGATCATGGTGCAGATATTATTCGTTTGGATGCCTTTGCTTATGCGGTTAAAAAGCTTGATAGCAACGACTTCTTTGTCGAACCGGAAATTTGGGACTTGCTTAAGCAAGTGCAAGATGATATTTCTGACAAAGGCGCAATGATTCTTCCGGAAATTCATGAGCATTACTCAATGCCGTTTAAGATTTCCAAGCATGGCTACTTTATTTATGACTTTGCCTTGCCAATGGTTACTTTATATTCGCTTTATAGTGGTAAAACAGACCGTTTGGCAAACTGGCTAAAAATGTGCCCCATGAAACAATTTACGACTTTAGATACTCATGACGGCATTGGCGTAGTCGATGCACGCGATATCCTCACTCCAGATCAAATCGACTATACCAGCAAGGAATTATATAAGGTCGGCGCCAATGTCAAAAAGAAATATTCAAGTGCTGAATATCACAACCTCGATATTTATCAAATCAATACTACTTTCTACTCAGCACTTGGCGATGATGACAAAAAGTACTTCATGGCCAGACTTTTACAGGTCTTTGCACCGGGAATTCCGCAAGTTTACTATGTTGGTATGCTTGCTGGTAAAAATGATATTAAGCTTCTGGAAGAAACCAAAGAAGGTCGCAATATTAATCGCCACTATTATAGCCGTGAAGAGGTTGCCCAAGAAATCAAGCGTCCAGTTGTTGCTTCACTTTTGAAATTGTTTACTTTTAGAAACACAGAAAAGGCCTTTGACTTAGAAGGTAAGATCGAAGTATTAACTCCAAGCGAAAATGAAATTGAAATCATTCGTGAAAACAAGGATGGCAGCAGGGTAGCTAAACTTCATGCTAACTTAAAAGAATTGTCCTATGAAGTTACCGTGAATGGACAAGAAATAACATTTTAATAATATATTTTCTTACTTCCCCCTCTAGAAAATATTAAGGTCAGGCTTAATGCTTGGCCTTTTTCTTTAGATTCAATCTTTTCACAGCAATTTTTAGATGATAAAATGAAAAACGTCAATTAGAAGGAATCGAGAAGGTAAATGAAAAGATTTAAAAACTCCATTTATGTTGGATTACCAATCTTTTTGATTCTTGCTGTTTCAATCATGCTCCACGCTGCGTGGATTAATGGTTTTGATAGCTTTTTCCAAGGATTGGTAAAAAGTATCTCTGGTCTTCAGGGATTAATGCTTAAGATTACGCTTTTAGCTGCTCCAAAGGTTGATTTGGTTTGGATGTTGCTGATAGCTGTTATTCTTTGGCTGAAAAAAATGCGCCCTCTGGCTACAAGCATTGTCATTACATTAGTAAGTGCTGATGCAGTTGGCTGGATAATTAAGCATATTGTTCAAAGAGCACGTCCAGTGCAACATTTGGCAATTGATGATGGCTTCAGCTTTCCAAGTGGCCATACTTTAGGAATGGGAATTATTGTTATTTGGATTATAATGATTCTTTTGCCTAAGGTAATGGAAAATAGAACGTATCGCATTTGGATTGACGTAGTACTTATCATTTGGCTTGTGATTGTTATGTGCTCACGTGTTTATGTATATGCACATTATCCATCAGATGTTTGTGCATCTGTGGCCTTTGCCCTTATGTGGGTTGGTATCGTTGAACTTATTTTGCATAAGTTCGTTAAAAAATTATGGAATATTGACATGTAAAAAATACCGAAGCTTTTGAAAGTAGAAGCTTCGGTATTTTTGTATGCTACAATAGTAAAGTAAATTTTGTAATATGGAGGTGAAAGAAGTGCTGACTCGTTCGCATCGTTTACTTAGCGTGGCTGTTGTAGAATTAGGGCTAATTGCAACGGATAATTTTTTAATTAATCCTGCTTCAAATATTGTTTTATTGCTTGCAACAGCTGTTGGTGCTTCTTTGCCTGATATTGATGAATATAATAGTACGGTAAGTCGAAAATCATTGATTAATTTTAGTCTATTCTTGCGTCACCGTGGTATTACACATTCACTTTTAGGATGGCTAATTTTTGCTGGCGGATTATATTTTTTAATGAATTATTTTATGCCAATAAAAATCCCCCCACATATGGTTCCGAATTATTGGGGAAGTTTATGGCTGGGATTGGTTATTGGTTATTTTCTACACTTAGTAGAGGACAGCTTTAGCAATCAAGGTGTAAATTGGTTGCAACCGTTTTTTGTAAGAAAAAAGCATGGTAAGTTTTTACATTATAAAGTAAACGGTCCTTTTGAGCATATAGTGACATTTATTGCAACGTCAGGAATAATTTTTATGACAGTTTACTGGATTTGGATATTGTTCAAATTGCCAAAGATATAAGAAGCGATTAGATTTTCTAATCGTTTTTTTCGTTTAATTGAAATTCAGTTAATGTATTGTATCTTGCCATATTTTGGCGATAGTAAAGAAGCGATTTTGCATTAACTTTTAATTTCCGTTGCAATTGTTCGTCAGTTAAATTTTTATTATTTAAAATTGAATAAACATAACTTAAACGTAAATTCTGCAAGGTGATATCCATACCGATTAAATCACGATCGGGCTTTGCTTCCTGAGCTAAATGGAAGTCAGAAGCATAAAAGCCCCCTTTTTTCTTGCTTAAAATATAAGGATTATCGCCATTAGTAAAATCACAGTTCAACTTTAAATAACGTCGTAATTCGTAGCTAGTTATTTGTGAAAAAACATCATCATAACGTAAGCGTAAAACTTCTTCGGGCAAATAACCTAGCGAAATTCCCAGCATCATTTTTACCGTTACAGGATGAATATCAGGAATCTGCGCAATTTGTGGTAATTTATCCATCCAATTGATGACATAAATATGCTTACGATTAAATTTTCGGCCATTGATTTCAAGCATTGGATAATTGTCTATTAAATGATGACTATATAAAAAAGTGAAATATAATCGAATATGACTTAGATATTTATTAATAGTGTTTTTCTTTAAATTTAGTTTAGTTTCCAGACTATTTAGAAAGTTTTGAATATCGCTAGCTTGAATATTATTTAATTTAGCTTCACTCTCATTGTTACTGGTTTTATAATAATTCCAAAATGTAAGAATTGACCGAGTAACAATGAGCATAGTGCCATCTGTGTAATGTTTTTCTGTTTTACAATATTCAAAAAATTCGTGTTCATAAGGATATTTCATTTTCGTCGCCTCGATTTTGGACTTTTGTTACTAGCTCTATTATATGAAATTAAACTTGGTATATACAAATATAATAATTGAAAAATTATTTGACTTATTAAAAGTAAGATAGTATATTTTAACTAATCTACGAATTCGTTGAACATTATTTGGATTTGGAGATTAATATGAAAGTAATTAAAAAAGAAGAAAAAACAACGTTAGATAATGCTATCTTGTATTTTAATGACGCAGGATGTTCGCTGTGTTATACAGAGAATCAAGCTGTTGAAAGATTAGATTCAGAATTTGGAAATATTATTCCAATTTACAAGGTTGATGCAAATGAGAATTTTGATTTAGCTAAAAAGTATCAAGTTTATTCTGCACCTAGCGTTGTTTTAATAAAAAATGGTAATAAAGTTGATCAATTTAGTAAGCATTTAGATTTTGATCAAATGAAAATTGTATTTAACTATTATTTTGGAGGTTTAAAAAATGACAGATAAAAAGAAACACGAAAATAAGAAAAGTGAATTTCACGTAATTAATGCAGATAGTAGTCTTAGTGCTGGAATTTGTGGTCCAGATGGTTGTGTTCTTGATTGGGATAAGGTAAGTTCTAATAAAGAAGATAAAAAAGAATAGGGTGAATTTTAATGAATTCAGCTGAACAATATCGAGATGATGCCTTTGAACAAATTGTAAAAATTGGCAAATCATTAGGCAATATTTCACGCTTAAAGATTTTAGATAATTTGGTTCAAAGCAGAAAATCGGTTGAAGAATTGGCGAGTGCCGTTGGATTAAGTGTGGGAACGACGTCCAAAAATTTGCAGCTGCTTAAAAAGGTAGGCCTTGTTAAAGAAGAAAAAGAGAAAAATTTTGTTTTCTATAAATTAGCTTCTCAAAAAGTAGCGAAGGTAATTTCTTTATTAATTGACATTAGCGAAGAAAATATTCCTGAATTGCAAGAGTTAGAGCATAAATTAAAGACGAAAAATTCTAATATTCGTAGTATTACAGTCCCGGATTTGAAGAAACAATTGTATACAAAAGATCCATATTTATTAGATTTACGCCCGAGTGAAGAATATCAGATGGGCCATTTACCTGGAGCACATAATATTCCGTATAATCAAATAGAAAAACGGATGGATGAAATTCCACGTGATCGTGAAGTTATTGTCTATTGCCGAGGACGCTTATGTGGTTATTCAGATATAATTGGCGGAAAATTGTCTTTAGCAGGTTATCGTGTGAAGGCCTTTAATAACACTGTTTGGGAATGGAATCATTCTTTAGAAAAATAATTTACGAAGATTCAGTTGAAAAAACTGAATCTTTTTTTAAAAACTATTGACTTACAAAAAGTAAGCTATATAATAAAAGAGTATTCAACGAAAACGTAGAATTATTAATAACGAGAATTAACTTATATTTATTTGGAAGTGAAATTTATGAAAAAATACGATGTAGCAATTATTGGTGCCGGCCCAGGCGGAATGACAGCTGGTCTTTATGCCGCAAGAGCAAACTTAAAAGTGGCCATGATCGATCGTGGCGTTTATGGCGGACAGATGAATAATACTGCCGAAGTTGAAAATTATCCGGGCTTCCCATCAATTATGGGTCCTGAACTTGGTGAAAAAATGTATCAAAGTGCCACAAAGCAAGGCGTAGAATTCATTTATGGCGATGTTCAAGGAATTGAAATTAATGGTAAAAAACGAATCGTTAAGCTTGAGAACGATGATGACAGTATTGAAGCTAAGGCAGTAATTATTGGTACAGGATCATCTAATCGAAAACTTGGTATTCCTGGAGAACAAGAATATAGCGGAAAAGGTGTTTCTTACTGCGCAGTCTGCGATGGAGCTTTCTTCAAAGATGAAAATGTAGTCGTAGTTGGTGGTGGCGATTCAGCCGTCTCCGAAGGTTTATATTTAGCAAATGTTACTGACAATGTAAATGTTGTTCATCGCCGTGATCAATTGAGAGCTGAAAAGATATTGCAAAATCGTGCCTTCAAGAATCCAAAAATGGATTTCACTTGGGATAGTGAAGTAACCGAAATCGTTGGTGATGAAAATAAAATGACTGGCGTGAAGGTGCATAATAAGAAAACTGGCGAAGATAAAATTGTTAACGCAGCTGGAGCATTTATTTATATCGGTAATGTACCTAATAGTCAACCATTTCAAGATTTAGGAATTACTGACAAGAATGGCTGGATCATTACTAACGATCAAATGGAAACAAAGATTTCTGGAATTTATGCAATTGGTGATGTTCGTCAAAAACAATTGCGTCAAATTATCACAGCTGTAGGTGATGGCGGCATCGCTGGTCAAAATGCTTATGAATATATTGAAAGTTTAAATGACAAAAACGAAGAAGTTACTGCTTAAGGAGAATCGAAATATGGAAATTAAATATTGGTCGGATATTGCTTGCCCATTTTGTTATATTGGTTCAACGAGAATGAAAAAGGCTATGAAAGAAGTTGGTATTTATAATGATACCAAGCTTGAATTAAAATCTTTTCAATTGAATCCGATGGAAGCTAAAACTGCAAAAAGTGGTGAATATATTAATCACTTTACAGGCGGGCGCAAGGAATTAGAAGGTCAAGCAAGAAGCAAATGGATTATATTACTGAAATGGCTGCTGGCGAAGGCCTGGAATTTCATTTAGATAAAGTTGTTCCAACTAATACTATGGATGCCCATCGTTTAATTAAGTTTGCGGAAAGTAAAAATGATCGTGATTTAACTGAAAAACTTATTGCGCGTCTTTACAAAGTTTACTTTACAGATGGTGAATCTATTGCGGATAAAGATGTTTTAACTAAAGCTGCAACTGAAGTGGGACTTGATGAAGATGAAGTTAAGCATCTTTTGAATTCAAGCAAATACCAAAAAGAAGTTGTTGCCGATGAAATTGAAGCACAACAAAGTGGCATTCAAGGTGCGCCATTCTTTGTAATTAACAATAAGTATGGAATTAGTGGTGCGCAACCTTACGAAGTTTTTGTTAAGGCTTTAAAGCAGGTCAAAAAAGAGGAAGAAGCAGCTAAGTAGGAGATAAAACTATGATGGATGATCAGGTAATTACTACAAAGACTAATGTTGGATTGCAAGTTGATGCAAATATTAGAGGTATTCATCATATTGTGATTGATGAACCGGAATTTAATGGTGGAACAGATACTGGAATTACGCCTGTTGAATTAGAATTAACAGCATTGGGTGCGTCTTTACAAGAAGAAACTGAAAAATTTGCGGAAGAAAATAATTTTGCTTATCGAAAGTTAACCGTAAATTTAGAGGGTGACATTGACTTGGAGGGGATGCATGGTAATCCTGATATTCCTAATGGTTTTCAAGAAATTAGAATTAAATTTATTTTTGATACAGATAATTCTCAAGATAAAATAGATGATTTGGTCAAAAATATAATTCGAAATTCTCGAATTTATCATTTAATTAGTGAAAAAATTCCAGTTGTAAATGCAATCGTTAGAAAGGAGTCTAAATAATGGCAATTTCGACTTTTGGGGCAAGTGTAACGAGTACAGAACATTCACATGAATATTTAGCTCAAGCACGTGATTTTAAGATTAATTTTGTTAGTCAAAATGGTGATTTAAATAAAGGAATCACGCCAATAGAAGGATTATTGGCAGCATTAGGCTCCTGCGAAACGATTGTTACTTCCAGCGTATATGATAAAAATAATTTTGCTTATAACGATTTTTATTTACAGCTAAATTTGAAAGATAGTATTTTTCATGCAGATTTTTATTTAGGTGATCATGCAGATATGTTTGCCGATGTTAAAAGGAGTATTAAAGAAACTAGCCCTGTATATGACAATATTGTTAGAGCAATACCTATCAAAGTGAGTAAGTAAAATGAAAACTAAGCGAGGTGGTTGGGTTCCAAGAATAGAAAAAATTGTTGGTACTATTTTAAAGTTTACTTTAGATGTAATTTAATAAATTTTTCGAATGAATGTAAAAAAGGATCAGTTTAATCGAACTGATCCTTTTGCTATATATTATATGTGATTTATTCATCATTTGAACTATCAGCTTGATCCCAAACTTTTTTAGCTGCAGGAATCTTTCCTAAATCGGTCATATCATCTTTATCAACAACGACTAAGTTGTTTTGACCATCTGCCAAATGATTGAAACTGTCCAAGCTTTGGTTTCTAAAGTAGCCATCACCGGCCTTTGATAATGATGCTTGCAACTTATCAATACGGTAAGCATCGGCATCAGCTTGAGTTTTAACAGCTTCCGCGTTGGCCTTTGCTGTAGCAACTAAAGCGTCATTCTTAGCCTTAGTTGTTAATTCGATATTGCGGGCTTCACCTTCAGCTTTGGCAATTGCTGCAGTTTTTTCACGATCGGCAGTTAATTGTTTGTCCATGGCCTTTTGAATTTCAGGACTTGGCAAAAGTTCATCGACGTTAACACGAACAACGCGGATTCCATAGATATCGGTTAAATCACCGATTGCGTCAGAAAGTTGAGCGTTAATTTGACTAGTTGATCCTAAGGCTTCGTTTAATTCCATACGACCGATAATATCACGCAAGTGACCACGGATTAATTGCACCATTGATTCAACTGAGTCGGTGTTGTTGTAGAAATATTTGTAAGAATCTGTGACTAAGTAGTTGAGAGTCAAGCTTGTTGTGATTTCTGCGTTATCTTTAGTAATAATTCGATATTTTGAAATTTCTAAAGGTTGTAAGGCTAAACTAACTTTTCTAATTCGTTGAAAAATTGGCCAAATAAAGACAAAGCCAGCCTTTACAGTTTTGGAATACTTGCCTAACGTTTCGATCAATCCTTCGTAGTTTTGAGGAACGATGCGAAAACCGGTTATAAAATAGATGACAATTAATAAAATTAAAATAGTTAGAAATACATGTATCATAAGTCTCTACCTCTTTTTTAAAGTTTATTTTTTTCTACGTAAATGTCAGTATGATTAAAATAAAAAATCATTTTTTAGAAAAAATGCGTAAAAAGTACGTAAAAGCTAACTTATAATTCAAATTATTAATTTCGTTATTTTTTCAGTTAAAAATACATATCCCATAGTTTTTCAAACTTCCTCTGATATGTTTGCAGATATTATGGCACAAGATTTTGAAAAAAGGTATACATATTTTTACTTTTTCGTAAAATATTTTGTAAGTCGTATTATTGTTAATTCAAATTAGGTAAAGTAAAAATATGAAAAAGATAAATCAATTTAAAATCTTATTACTTATGGCATCAATTATGTCATTTTTAACAGCATGCAATGTGAGTTCAACTGGCAAAGATACAGCTAAAAAAGCGAAAACAGCTCAAATAGTTAAGAAACCAAAATTTAAAGACACGCCTACACTTTATTTTCATGGCTTAATGGGGAGTTATAAAAACGAAGAACCATTAGTAAATGCCGCAAAAAGGGCTCAAAAATCTAATAGCATAATTCGTGCGAACGTTGATGATCATGGCAAAGTAAAGCTAAAAGGCACAATAAAAAAGAATGCGAAAAATCCTATTGTTGAGGTGAACTTTAAAGATAATGTTCAACCTAACTTTTCTAGAAATGGAACTTATGCTAGCAATGTCGTGAAGGCTTTGCAAAAGAAATATTATATTAATAAAGTAAATATGGTTGGCTACTCGCTTGGCAATATGGCGATTATGTATTACATGATTCAAAATGGCAATAAAAAGAAAATGCCTAAATTAGTTAAGCAGGTAAGTATCGCTGGGCATTATGATGGGGCATATTTCAAGGAATTACCGCCCGGTTTTCGTCAGCCGAAAGGTCTGAAATTAGATAAGAATGGTAAACCAAATAAGATGAACCAAACTTATAAAGAAATGCTTGCAGCGCGGCCAATTTATCAAAAAAATAAGGTTAAAATTTTAAATATTTACGGGGATGTTGGCAATAATAGCGATGGAGTAGTAGAGATTCCATCGGCTTTATCTCTTAAATATTTAACACCTAATAGTGACTATCATTTAGCTAAATTTACGGGTGTGAAGGCAGATCATGGTGGGTTGCCAAATAATCCTAAAGTTATTCAAAAGATAATTGAATTTTTGTGGTAAAAGAAAAAGAACCAAATCAAAATGATTCGGTTCATAAAGCTAAAGTTTCATATATGATTTATAATTATTTTTCTTCTTGCAAAATTTCATTAATTTTTTGAACGGCTTCATTTGACCCGATTAAAGTAATCTGATCATGCGGATTAATGACATCGGCAGCAAGAGGTACCTGATTTAATTTTCCATTATGAATGATGCCGATAATGTTAACGTCATAGTTTTTACGAAAGTCCAATTCACCTAATGATTTGTTGAAAAAATGGGGATTTTTAACGCTAACTTCAACTAAAGACACATGTTTAGAAAGTTTGAAATAATTAACAATATTGGGATGAAGTTTACGGAAAATTAATTGTCGAGCCATATCTTGTTCAGGTTCAACGACATGATCGGCTCCGATCTTTTCTAGAACTAAACGATGATTATGGTTATTAGCTCGGGTAGTAACATCGGGCGCACCAATTTTTTTAGCTAACATAGTGGTAATAATGCTACCTTCAACGTTTTCACCTAGAGTGACGAAGACGTGATCGAAAGAGCCAATATCAAGGTCGCGTAATTCATCTTCATCAGTGGCATCGGCAATGACGGCATGTGTAACTAAGTGAGCGACATCATTAATAACCTCTTCATTTGAATCAACTACTAAAACATCCTGATTAGCTTGTAAAAGTGCCATTGTGAGTGCCATGCCAAATTTTCCTAAGCCAAGAACTGCAAAACTCTGTTGTTGATGTAAATTAGCCAATGATAATTTCCTCCTCTGGATAGCGATAACTTTGTTTAGTAGGATGAGATTTAAAAATAGAATACATAAATGTGTAAATGCCAACTCGTCCAATAAACATTAAGGCAATAATGATCATTTTTCCGAATAAATTGAGATGTGGAGTAAGACCGAGGGTCAAACCAACAGTTCCAAATGCAGAAACTGCTTCAAAAACTGCTTCAATAATACCATTATGAGTTGAGAGTGGTTGCGTCATAGTTAGCAATAGTGTAGCAAAAATAATTAATAAAATTGCAGAACAAAATAGGGTTAGGGCCCGATTAATATTATCACGAGTAAAGCGACGATGAGAAAATGAAGCTTCTTTTCCAGTAAAAGTTGCTATGCTCTGCAAAAATAAAATTCCGATTGTTGATGTTTTGACACCACCTGCAGTAGATCCGGGAGTCCCACCAATGAACATTAAGATAATAGTAATTACAACGCCGGCTGCAGTAAGCTTAGTATAAGGAATTGAAACGAAGCCAGCGGTTCGTGGTGTTACTGCTAAAAATAATGTATTAAAAAAGCGCTGAATTTCATTTAGACTACCACTAAATTGTTTAAGATTTTGTTCACTAACTAAGAAACCAACTATTGATAATATTAAAATAATTATGCCAACTGTTAGTGCAAAACGAGTATGTAAGGAAAGTTTATGATGAATATGATATGTTAATAAATCACGCCATACTAAGAACCCAAATGAGCCAGCTCCAATTAAGAACATAATAACCGTTAAAAAGTAGGGATTATTATTAAATTGTTCAAGAGATGGACCAAATAAATCAAACCCTGCGTTACAGTAAGCTGTTACTGAGTGGAATATACTGTACCAAATACCTTTTCCTATTCCTAAACGGGGTTTTAAAGCAATAAAAAGCAATATTGCTCCTATCAGTTGAATAACCAAAGAAAGCCTGATAATTAATCGTACTATTCGAAGCTGAGAAGGACGATTAAGGTTTAGCGCTTCTCCTGTTAGCATTCTTGCCCCTAAACTCATTCGTTGATGAGCAAAATTACTGAGCATAACTGCAAAAGTCATAAAACCTAAGCCGCCTATTTCGACGAGAATCATGATAATTAATTGACCGAAAAATGACCAATGTGTTGCCGTGGTAACTGTACTTAATCCAGTAACACAAACTGCTGAAGTAGCAGTAAAAAGTGCATCGGAATAATTAGTTGTTTGTCCCATTTTATCTGCAAAAGGCAGTGATAATAAAATGCTTCCAATAATTATCAAAATTAAAAAGCCAATAGTTAAAGCGAGCGAGAATGTGATACGTCGATGAAAAAGATGTATCAAATTTTTTCCTTCTTTCTTATTTAGAATACTTTAATTATAATCCTTAATAAACTCTTCTAAAATGGGAAAAATATCTTGTGATAAGTTAGGAAAATCATTTTATTACCAGTTTTCTACTTTAATGAATCTAGGGGTTACACTAATAATTTTGCCGTTGATTTCTTTAAAAAGAAAAAGAACTAAATCAAAATGATCAATGTCATTAAGTTAAGACATTGATGAAGAACTTCTGCGTTTGATTGCTAGTTTGAAGGAAGAAAATAGTAAGCTTAAGTTAAAGAATGAAGAATTGTCTGATAGATTAATTCAAATGAATTCGAAGAAGGATGAAGAAATTCGAAGACTTAATTCAAAGATTAAGAAATATGCTGATGACTTTAAAGATCTTAATGATAAGCAATTACAGTTAAACAATCAGCAACAACAATTGCAGGTGAGGATACTTGAGCAAACAAAACAGCTCAAAGATACTCAACAAAGGTTGTTAACTAGTGCTGAGAAGAGCTCTGAGTTGCAAAATAAAGTTGATAATGCCATCACTTTGGCAAAAGATTACGAGGAAATTTGACTAAAAATAATAAAAATATTAATCTAGTGTTGATTTTTATTAAAAATGAATTATAATAATTTTAATAAAAATTTCAGAAGGCAATCTTATGAAAAAGGTGTTTTTATCTTTAGTCGTGTTGGCATTTGTTGGTGCAGGTCTTTTTGCTGGGACTCAGACAAAGGTTTCTGCTGCAACTTATAGAGTAAATCGTTTCATTCATACACTTCCTGGTGGTGATTGTGGTCAACATAATGTGCAAAATTAATAATAGAAATGGACATAATTTTAATTTAATTATGTCCATTTCTATATAAGGAGGTGAACTGGGTGAATAAAACTAAAAAATTTATTCGATCAAGACGAATTTCTGCCATTCTTCCTTGGATAGGAATGTTGGGTATGTTGTATTTGGTCTTTTCGCTAATTATGCATGGATTATTAGCATTTATAATTAATTTGGGATTTATAGCAAATTTTTATTACATAATTGATGAGTATAATTGGTTGATTGAAAGAATATCATTTGATTCTCAAAGGCTGATAGCAAATAAAAGAAAGGGTATTAATCGTTTAGTTATGATAGTAAGTATAGTGATAGCTGTACTTAATACAATTATTTTAATATTGTTAAAGAGACAAGATTTTATTAGTTTTTGTGTTGGGCTCTGCTTTATTAGTGAAATTTACTTCGTAAGTCGTTTAATTGAAAACTTTCAAGTAATATTACATATTGCATTTGATAGTTGGAAGAAATTTTATATTTTGGTTGTAATAGGTACTGCAGTTTCATCCAGTGTATATCTACTTTTATTGTGTTTTAGTATAATAGCTTATTTTATATATTTTGCAATTATTGGCATCATGTACGTGATAACATATTATATTTTAATAGAAATTCATGATAGGGTCGAAAATGATCTAGGTGGGCATAAATACTTTATAGATTTACCTGACAATCGATTTGGAAAAAGGTTTTAGTTCGTGAGATTTACAATTTTACGAACTAAAAAAGATATTAATCATAATAGCAATTTTAACGTTAGGTTCTACTTTTACATGCGCTACTACTGTATCTGCTTCTAACGGGTTAACTCAAGCGCAAACTAAAAAGTTAGGATATATGGGAAACGCAAAAACTACCAAAAAAATTATAGTTCATACGTATTATGCAGGAAGAAAGACTAGAACACTCAAAAAGGGTGCCCATATTCATGTTAGTGGTGGTGTAGGTAAATGGAATTGGATCGTTACTTATAAGGGAAAGCGGTATTTTTATCAACACTCTAATAAAAATATGAAGTCTATAACCATGATAAATTGGTTTAAAGAAATCTAAATAAAGAGAAAAAATATAAGATTAATTATCAATGCCTTAACTTAATGACATTGATCAAAATGGCCG
>NZ_BALY01000026.1 GCF_000615445.1 Lactobacillus hamsteri DSM 5661 = JCM 6256
CTTTAATTTAGAAAATAACAGCAAGATTGCATTTTCTTCTTAATGTAAATTATTTTTTAGGTAAAAATACTACTTTTCTTCAAAAAAGTTTTCATGATTCTGATATGAGCCAATACCAATATTCTCAATAAAATCTTTCAAATAATACGTAACTACTTTATTATTTATCTCAACTTCTCTTTTTTTGTATTACATCTACATAGTTGAATAAAACCTATAGTTTCCTTCCTTTTTTAGGTCATTAATATCGGCCATAACATTTTTAATTCCATGAAAGTAAGGATGATTTTTAATAATATTAATTATTGATCTATTATTACTTTTTAATAATCCCTCTAAATTAAAATATCTTTTCCGTAATAAGTAATCAGGGATCCCAAGATAACAAATGATTATAAAAATCTTCTTCATTTATCACTTTCTGAATTTTCAAAATAGAATCCCCCTTACTTTAGTATAAAAAATTGCTCATAAATTGCGCTACTTCTTAAATTACTTTATTCGCCTTCAATATCTAACATTCTTTGCATAACTAAATAAGTCTCATTCATATAAAAGCGAATATCTTTTTCTGTCAATCCAATCGGTTCACCATGTTTAAATTTTTCATTCGATATCTTAATAATAGAATTTACAATATTAGTAAGAAAGCGAATATTCTCCTGATTAATTTCCTTTTCTTTAAGGTATCTGCCTAATTCCGATTTTAATATATCCGATCCCTTTGTTTGGTTTTCAATCGATTTTTTATTTTTCAAAATATCTCTAAGTAAAAATTCTAAGGATTGCCGTATATCATTTCCTGCTTCTGGATAATTTTTACTTTTAAACATATCAATGCTACTATTCCATTTTCTCAAAGTTGCTGAATGTTTATCATGTAATCTTGCTGAAAACTCCTGTTGTGCTTTTATCGCATCCGAAGGAAAAGCTGCTAATTCATTAAATAATACTTGTTGTATATCTTCAAAGTTAAATTCATTTAAAAAATTTTGTACAAAATTATAATCATCTTCATCAGTTACATAGCCAGCATCAAATACTTGTCCGATAAAATCTAATTTATGTGCATCTGAAATTTCATCAATTTTATCTCCTAATACTTCCCATCCATATTTTTCAACATTAGAAATAGCAGGAGCAACATCTATCTTAAATTGTTTAATATAGGCATTTATTAAGTCTATCATTTCATCATAATCCATATAACGACTAAACATCTTACAGATTCGATGAACAGTAATTATCGGGACTACAACGGTCTTTACATTTATTGATTCATTCATACACATCTATACCTCTGTATTAAAAATTTTTCTATTATATCTAATTATTCAATTTATACTAGTACTGCTTTCATCTTAATTTTACCAGTATATTCTTCTTGATCGTAATATTGAATCAATTTATGCAAATACAAAAACTATGATTAGTGTGAACAATAAACAACATATAAAAAAACGAATTCCTGCATGAAGTAATTTATCTCAAATAACACTTATTCAATTAAAAATCAATTCAATATTGAACATACCAATTACTATTGTTTTCTTGTAACACATACTTGGATTACGTCAAAATTACTACGATAGAAACAATATTTAAAATTATGTGAAGAATTAATAATTTCAAAATTTTGGGGATGTCAGCTAATTGGTTTTATTTTAATCTCTTGTAATTACTAAATATACGTATAATCGCTTTATTTCTCTAAATTTTTCAAAAAATAATCCATTGTTATCTTAAATATTCCAACACCAAAATAAAAAACAATCCAATTCCAGCAGTTTTTTAATATCAAAAAGAACTGAGGATTTTTTATATTGGTCCCTAATTTACCAACAATATAACCTAAAATTATAGTTACTATAATCATTTGAATAATTTCTGCTAATAAATATACTATTTTTATAGTCCACCAAGTAGAATTATTATTTTCCATAAATATTTTCCCTAACTATCTTGACATAATACTAATTATAAATTTATATTTTTACCATAATATTCTATCCAACCACATACTTCAAAAAATCTATTCCAAATGAAGTAATAAAAATATCTTTATACATCCAATATCCATCTTGATCATTTTGAGCTTTTTCATTTAACTTTTTTACTATATTATCATCTTTAATTTGAGATTCTATTCTTTCATCCGAATCCTTTATAATACCTAAAGAATCTAATACATTAATAGAAGACTCAAAGCCTGAAAGCACTTTCTTTTCTCCGCTAAAATACAAAAAGTAGCCACTTATATATTTGTTAATACGTCCATTATTAACCGCTCCCTTATGAGCATGTAATATATTTTTACCATTTTGATGAACTAATTCTCTCAAGAAAACAGCATCATTATATCCAAGTTGTGAAAGGATATAAATATATCTAGGAGTAATAGAACTATTCTTTCTTTTATCTGCTAAACTAGCTACTAAATTAGCCAACATTGCTCTTAGCTCTTCTTGGTTTAATTGATAAACAGAATGTTGTAATGTTTCCAACACCAAACCAAATTTACTTGAATCTCTACAATCTTCAGGAACATCTTTCATCTTTTGAGCCATCTCTGTCAAAAGATTTTTTAAATCCTGCTCTTTAACTGCTTTATATTCTATTGGTTTGTTAAATATCCAATATAGTATTCCACTTATTCCTTTACCTAAAGTACCTAAAATTGGATTCCAAAATGCTGTACGAGATTCATTTGGAAGTAAATCATACAGATCTTTAAACTCACCGAAACTCATATTTTTCCTCTATTCTTCTATACCACAAAAAGCTCCGCTAACCTTACCAACAAGATTAATGGAACTACATCTTAGAAAACATCTAAATTATACCATTCCTTGTAAATTGATTTTTCCTTTTAATCAAAGCAGGATTTCAACGTATGCGACTCTTGCCTAAAGCTTTTATGTATTCGATTGAAAATTGTAACTCATTGACTAAATATTAGAAGTATCAAACAACTGCTCTATTAGTAATCATCAAATAACCGAGTGTCTGTTTTAGTCCTCGCTTTTCAAGCATTCTTACCTCATCAAATTTATGGAAGTTAATTATGCTGCCATTGTAACACTCAATCACCCAGCAAGGCCTAATAATGCAACACCTTATTATTCAACTGTGTAGTAGGAACGAATCAACTGTTTTGCCGACGCCTAAGCCAGCGAAACTAATTTTGAGTTAATTATAACTACCAAAAGAAATGGCCTTAACCCTGAAAAACACTACCGAATGAAGAAATTTCAAACTTGCAACCTCTGTGGCTTATTTACCGTGGCAAGAAAAAGTACAGGCAATTGTAAATAGAAAGCAAAAAGCATCTCTTAATCAAAGACGACTAAAACAGTGCCTTTTCAATATACTTGGTTACTTTAGGCTTATTCAAAAATATAGCCTTTATCATAATTATTCACCAAAAAAATACGAAGTAGAAACAATGTCTACCTCGTATTGACCAGTAATATTAAAAACTAATAAATATAAATACTAAATTCCTTCACCATCAGTAAGTTCAGTTACACTTTGATTTTTAACACCAAATTGTCTAATTCCTGCCTTTGATGATTTAATCAATTCTTTTGCCAGATCATCAGTAACTTTATAATTAGAAAAACCTGGGAGTGCTACTTCCAAAAGTGATCCAACATTACAACCACAAATAACTTCTATATCAGCTGTAGGGTTATTTGCTTTATACATAACTGCCTGTTTAAAAGGCGTACCTCCTAATAAATCACAAAAGAAAAGTGTTTGATTATCTTTAGCAACTTGTTCTTTAAATTTCTTGGCTATATCATCTTCTGACATTTCACCAGTAAAATCAATATAACTTACATTTTGAATGGAGCCTGCTAACAGTTTAACAGTAGACTCAATTCCAGTAGCAAAGTTGCCATGTCCTGTAACAATAATTTGCATATTATAAGATTCCTAACCATGATAATAAAATTGCAAGTACAAAGGTAATGATAATAAGAATTACCGGACTAATATTCTTCTTTTTTACTAAATAATAAAGAAAGAAAGTATATGCTAATGGTAAAATATTTGGAAAAATATTATCAAAGAATTGTTTCTGAATAGAAATTGATTTAGTAGCAGTAACAGCGATATTAGCTTTGACATTAATTTGAACATAAGTTGCAATTAAGCCACCAATAACAGTACAACCTAATACACTTGCTGCATGAGATACAATTGCTGAATCTTTTCTGATATCAGAAACTGCTTTAGTACCAGCTGCATAACCTAAACGAGCGATTGGCATTCTTAAAAGAAACATAAATAAATATACAAGGAAGAATACCAATGGTCCTAAAATACTACCTTCCTTTGCAAAGGAAGCAGTAATACCAGCAACAATTGGTAAAATAGTGAACCATGTGATAGCATCACCAATACCGGCAAGAGGACCGAACAAAGCAACTCTCAAACTATCAATAGTATTTCTTTTTTCACCATTTTCTTCAAGCGACATTTCAAGTCCCATAAGAAGAGGAGCAGCATAGTTATTGGTATTCATAAATTCCATGTTGCCTTTCATGGCAGCACTTAATCCCTTTTTATCTTTACCGTAAATTTTCTTTAATGCTGGCAATATGGAAAGGGTCCAACCAGCACCCTGCATCAATTGATAGTTCATTTGTGACTGGTTAAAAATTGATCTAATACCAATCATATTAACGTCATGCTTACTTAAATGTCCTCTTTTTGAACTACTTACTTGTTCATTAGATTCCATCTTGTTCACCTCCAGCACTACCATTTTGCTCAATGTCCTTGATCCTATTTTCAGTATCGCGATCTTTCTTAGCACGTCTAAATTCAATAAGTGCTAACGCAATACCGATAACGGCAACTGGCATTAAATTTCCAAACTTAATAAAGCAAGCTGCAGTAAAACCTAAAAGTAAATATGGTACATATGTATTCTTTAACATATTCTTCAAAAGCATTGCAAAACCTACAGCAGGTAAGATACCACCGGCAATCTCAAATCCATGACTTAACCAAGCTGGCATTGCATTTACCAAATGACTCATTGGACTTTGAGCTGCGTATACACATAAGAAAGTAAAAATACCATAAGTTAATGCCACAATAAATGTTGGTGCTAATACAATTCTGGTAAATTTACCTGTTTGTGCATTAGATGCATAATCCATAGTCTTCTTAGTAAGAAGTGAAAATGCTGAGTAATAGAAAAGAATAATATATTGCATCAAAATAGAAAATGGTAACGACAAACCAATTGCAGTCGCAGGATTATGTCCTGTAGTATAAGCCAAAACTACTGTCATAATACCTGCCATAATTGGGTTAGGTGGTTGCGTACCACCAACTGGAGTCAATCCAGCAAAGGCTAATTCAGTTAATCCACCAGCAATAATACCTAGACGTAAATCCCCAAGTAATAGACCAGTTATTGTACATACAATCATAGGACGGAAAATATAAAAACCTTCTAGCCAGAAGTCTGCACCTGCAATAATTGCCCAAATTGAGATAATTATGCCTTGAGTTAAAGTAATAGTCATAATTATGCCTCTTTATCTTTTATTTAAAACTTACTTAAAACATCTTGTTTTTCTTCAGGAACATCTTGAATATAAACTTTCACACCGGCATCAATCAATTTATTAAATGCATCCTTGTCGTTTTGATCAACAAATACCTTTTTAGAAATTTGCTCTTTTCCTTCTGAGAAATGCATATTACCGACATTGATTTCTTTAATTGGAACACCACCTTGCACTAATTTAAGTGCATCTTCCGGTGTTTTAATAACTAGAAAAATATATTGTCTAGGACTAGCTTTTGCAATAGTAGTGATGGTTTTTTCTAAAGTCCAAAATCTAATTCCAACTCCAGAACTTTCAGCAGTAGCTGTCATTAATTCTTGTTGTAAAGAATCGTTTGCAGCATCATCATTTGCTACTAATAATAAATTTGCATTTACAGCTGAAGTCCAAACAACTCCTACTTGTCCATGAACTAATCGATTATCAATTCTAGTTAAAACAATATCAGGTGTAGCCATTTTAAATTCCTCCCACACTTTTATAACTAAAGATACATTGGCAAAAAGCCAACTACTTCAGACACTTCTGATAAAACAATTTTTTTATTTTCTATGACTTCTACCTTTCTAATAACCTTTGGATCACCAACATTAGCATCAAGATATTCTTGATCATTTTTCTTAATAATCGCAGCCGTACTACTTGTATCAATACTGTCAGGAACTAAATCATATTTTCCATATAAAATAGGTAAAATTTCTTCATTTTCTAGCTCATCAATTTTTATTTCAGGGAACCTAGCATAATCGATAAAACAATGACTAAACATTATGCGTTCTCTATCACCAAAATATGTCTTCTCAATTTCATAAATATAATCAGTAGACGATAAATCCATATTCTCCTTAACCTTGGAATATCTTTTATCAGCTATGATATTAAATTTATTAATTTCAGACCGAGGCATTAGATTCATCTCATTAATTTTTTCTTTGATATCTAAGTACTTGTAATACTTATTGCGTTGTTTTCTACTAAGAACAAATGAACCTTGACCTCGTTTTTTATAAATAAAGTGACGAAATTGTAGTTCTTCCAGAGCCTTACGAACCGTGATTCTACTAATACTAAATATCTCTCCTAATTGTTGTTCTGAAGGTAATTTATCATTTTCTTTCAAAATACCAGCTTCTATCTCATGAATGATCTGCATCATCATTCTTTGATACATCGGTACAGAAGCATTATTCATAGAAGACCATTCTTTCTACTTGTTATGTTGTTATAACAACTATATTCAATATACATCGCATTGCATTCTATTGCAAGCGGTTTCATAAACAAGAAGTAATTTTTTGTTATTCAAATCTCTCAGAAATCTATTTCGGTATTAATAACCTCAAGCTTCCTAGACTATTAAAAATAAATTGTAAGCGTCAAATAACTGGGGCGCTGTCTTAATTACAATTTTTAGGTACTCTTTAATTTATAGACATCAATTATACTTGAAAAACAATAGTGGTGCTCAATCCCTCGACAATACATAAGAAGCGCCAACAACATAATACCTTGTTGCTTAGCTTGCAGAATAACGATTTAGAATTAAGCTTTAATAGTTACCTTGAATCTCGAATTAATAATATTTCTTCATTTGTACAGCTAAAACGAATTATCTGTTTTGTCCGGCTCCAAATGAGACAAGTCCATAAACTATATACCCGAGCATCAAGAAATATTAGAGCATGTTTTATTCAATGGCAATTTAGAATATCTAATAATAAGACCGAACGAGCTGTCAAATCACTCATAATGGGCCACAATTCAAAAAGCTTTAAAGGCGCCGCTGCTAACGGCATCATTTTAAGCTTAATTGAAACTGCCAAAAGAAATGAACTTGACCCTGAAAAATACTTGAATTACTTGCTTCAGAAGCTGCCTAATAAGGATATTTTAAACTCGGCAACATCCCGAGGCTTATTGTTATGACAACCAAAAATTCAAAAGATATGTAAATAGAAAACAAGAAGTCCGCCCTAGAACAACTAGGACGGCTTTTCAATACACTGGGTTTAATTTGACGCTTACTACATATTCAAATCTACTAATATAAAAATCGCACCCCCACACAGGAGATGCGACCGAAAAATATGTAGTCAGGAACAAAAGTTGTTTGCTACATTTAAATGTTAAATAATGAAAAGCAAATATAAATTTGCTCTTTTTATTATCCAGCAAAATTTATTTCTTTACTGATACTATTTAGAAAGCTTTTTACTCAAATCAATAATGTACTTTTTCAAAGCATCACGAATTTCAGGATGTTGCAACCCATATTGAATTGAAGTTTCTAAATAGCCTTCCTTATTTCCTACATCAAAACGTTGGCCTGTAAAGACATGCGCAAACACACGTTGTGTCTTATTCATCGTATCAATAGCGTCGGTTAATTGTACTTCACCACCACGACCTGGTTTAGTATTTTCTAAAATATTAAAAATTTCAGGTGTCAGCAAGTAACGACCGATAATTGCATAATCACTTGGTGCATCCTCAATTTCAGGCTTTTCAACGAAATATTTAACGTTAATCATTCCCGGAGCTATCTCACCTTCAGGCGCAATCACACCATACTTTGAAACTTCTTTATGAGGAACTTTCATAACTGCCAAAGTTGGAGCGTGTGTCTTACCATAGTCATTAATCAATTGCTTAGTTAAGGGAATCTTGTCTTTCATTAGATCATCACCAAGCATGACAATAAAAGGTTCATTTGAAACAAAACTCTTAGCATGATAAATTGCATCACCTAAACCAGCTGGATATGGTTGACGTGTATAATAAAGATTTACACCAAGATCAGTAATTTCTTGTGTTAACTTCAACAATTTGGTCTTACCAGTAGCTTTAAGATCTTGCTCAAGTTCTGGATTGGCATCAAAGTGATTTTCAATTGAACGTTTATTTTTACCAGTAACAATTAAAATATCTTCAATCCCTGATTTTTTTGCTTCTTCAACAATAAATCGAATAGTTGGCTTGTCAACAATCGGCAACATTTCTTTGGGCATGCCTTAGTAGCTGGCAAAAAACGTGTGCCCAGACTAGCAGCTGGGATTACAGCTTTTCTAACTCTCATATTGTTTACCCCTCAAAGATTACTACTTTTTTATTATATTAAATTTCATTTTTATAAGTTTATATACTTTAGAATAAACGATTTCATATACCTTATCAATCAATGAACAAACCAACACAGTCACTATGGCGATCAAAATTCCCATTAAAATAAATTTCCAAGTTGGATCTTGAAATCGGCCTACATTAAGCAGTTTTTGCCAGAAATACATTCTAAACAATGGATTCTCGGTTATTAAATATGAAGCAAGCACACCTGCTGCAATCCAATTAATAAACTTCGAATGAAATGATGGTAAATTAAGGAAAATACAAAAAATTCCAACTGCCGTGATCAATGGCAACAAGCCAAAAGTAAAACTAGAAATGTCAAGTGTCATTATGCCGTGCTTCAATACAAATAATGAAGTATATTCTAATAAAACTCCCAATACTGTAATACCAAGTGCCCATCCTATTTTTACTTTTACATTATACTTTCTAATAAATGCTGCAATAAGATATGGAGCAAGCATCGCTCCTACACTAAACATATTACCAAGTGGCGCATTTGGCGTACCATTATTTTTAATAAATGGGACAACATCTGCAAAAATTAAAATAATTCCGATTAAAATAATCAAATTCTTTCTATCCCATTTTTCAACGATCATATTTAAAACTGGAGTAAGTAAAATCAAAACAATATAACTAGTAATGAACCAATATTCATCAAAAATCACAGGGAAAATAGCATAAAGATAGTCATGTTTTTCAAATATCCCAAAATAGAAAATGAAACTACATATTAAAATAATCCATGAATAAAATAAAGTTTTAACCCACAGCTTTTTTATACGTTTCCAAGCTTTGGAAAAATCTGTTTGACGATTAGCTACAAAATATCCAGTAATCATAACAAAAAGTGCTACACCAACTTGTCCCCAGGGACGGAAAAACTGAATTTTAACTGTATTAATACTATCGTTTGTCCAATTGCCATACATTGTAAAATGATACATTACAATAAAAAGCATTGAAATAATTCTAACCATTTCAAACCGTGAATCCCTTTTTTTCATTCAACTTCTCCAAATAAAAAATGTATTACTTTATTAAAAGCAATACATCAATATTATCCTCTATTACGCAATTTCTGAATAACCAAATCTCTGGCCTCATAAACAATAGGTGCTCTCAGAATTAAAACAAGAATCGCATAAATTACAACACCAACTAAAACTTCTACAGCCATCATTAACCAAGAATCTTTTAGATTTCTGTTCATCCAAAAAACTCCTAAGAACATGATTAACCCAGAAACAAAGTATTTCCATGAACCTTTGAATAATGCCTTGTAACTTAACAAGTGTCTTACAACAAATAATTGATATAAAGTTACTGCAAATTCTGAAATTACAGTTGACCACATAGCACCATTAAGTCCCCAAAGATTAATTAACGGAATATTCAAAATAATATTCACAATAGCTCCTACTGTAACAGAAGCAGTAAACTGTTTAACTCGATTAAGTGGCAATAAGTATTGCACCCCAATTGCATTACTCCAAGCAATCATAAGAATAACAATTGATTCAATCATCATTGCCTTACCCACTGGTTCATATCCTGGACCATAATATTTTGGTGCCAAAGTCAATGAAATTGCGGCAATACCGAACATCATTGGATATGCAACTGCTGAAACAAAATCAAATGATTTATAAAGCATTGCATTGACCTGTTTTATACTACCTTTGGATACAGCATTTGCTACATGTGGAAGCATAACTGTTCCTGTAGCCGTTACCAACGCTAAGATCAACTTGACTAAATTATCTGAGTATTGATAGTATCCTGACGAGGTTTCGCTAACCATACCACCAAGCATAGTTTTATTTAGTTGCACATACACTTGAGTAGCAATCTGTGGAATAAATAATTCAAGCATCGGTAAAAAATGAGGCCAAGGATTCAAAGATTTTACATTAATTTTAGGTAAATCTCTTCTAATATTAGGCCATAAGGTTAAATTACCTAATAATGTTGAAACAGCTAGAACGATAATATATAAAGTTACATCACTGGGATTCTTAATAAGCAGAAAAATAGCAATCATTGAAACTATCTTTACAAAAGAATTCTTGAGAACTGTAACTTTAAAGTCTTCGATTCCCTCATAAAACCAAGAAATATCAAAAGCAACTGCAATTAAATTAATTGATTGTGCCCACATGTAATCTGATTGACGAGTATAAAACATAAGAAAAATTTCAAATGCAATATATGCTACAAGCGTCATAATTGTCTTAACAATTTGAATTTCCCAAAATGTTTTTGCCATCTTTTTACGATTTTCACGCACATAGGCTATCTGTCTATTTCCATAATAACCAATGCCCATACTAGCAATCAAAATAAAGTATTGAATTATTGAATTAGTAAAAGCATTTGCTCCTACACCTTCAGGTCGCAAAACACGACTAACATATGCAGATGTAATAAGCGGAACAATAATTGCAAGGACTTGATAACCTACATTATAAAGATAATTTTTTATAACCTTCATCAGGTTTAATCACCTAAATTTTCATTCACTGCTTTCAAAGCAGCATCAATAACTTGATCCATGTTGTAATACTTGTATTGACCAAGACGACCACCAAAGATAACTTTATATTGATTTTTAGCTAATTTTGCATACTTAGTATACAAAGCATTATTGCAATCATTATTTACTGGGTAATAAGGTTCATCGCAACGGTGCCAATCAGCAGGATATTCCCGGGTAATAATTGTCTTATCCTTATCGCCTTTGCCAAATTCAAAGTGCTTGTGTTCAATAATACGAGTATAAGGAATTTCTGCTTCAGTATAGTTAATAACAGCATTACCTTGATAATTACCAACATTCTTTTCTTCAGTTTCAAAACGAAGTGAACGATATTCTAGTTCGCCTAATTTATAATCGAAGAACTTATCAATCATGCCTGTATAAACTACCTTATCGTAATTCTTAAGGTATTCATCCTTCTTATCAAAGAAGTCAATATTCAACTTAACGGTAATGTTAGGATCATCCAACATCTTTTCTACCATCTTAGTATAACCACCGATTGGAATACCTTGATAGTCATCATTGAAATAGTTATTATCATAAATTAATCGAACTGGAAGACGTTTAATAATGAAAGCAGGAAGTTCGGTACATTTTCTTCCCCATTGTTTTTCAGTATAGCCTTTAATTAACTTCTCATAGATGTCTCTACCAATCAAAGAAATAGCTTGTTCTTCCAAGTTTTTTGGTTCTTTGCCCGCCATTTCTTGACGTTGTTCATTAATTTTATCAAGAGCTTCTTGTGGAGTTTTAACTCCCCACATTTCACTAAAAGTATTCATATTGAATGGTAAGTTATACATGTGTCCTTTATAATTAGCTACAGGACTATTGGTATAACGATTAAAGTCAGCAAATTGATGAACATAGTCCCATACTTTCTTATTGGAAGTATGGAAAATATGTGCACCATATTCATGAACTTGAATACCGTCTACTTCTTTAGTGTAGATGTTACCCGCAATATGATCTCTTTTTTCAATTACTGTTACTTTGTTTCCACGTTTTGCAGCTTCATGAGCAAATACTGCTCCAAAAAGTCCTGATCCTACTATTAGATAATTCATAAACATATCCTCACAATTAAATTACAAATTTATATTCTTAGTAACTCTTGATCAAATCTATAGATTGTTTTTTAACAGCTAAATAAAAGACATGAATATTAATTATTTTTACAACATTTTTGATAATTATGAAAAGCTTGTTTCGTCTTACGAGATAAATAAGCTATATCATCATCTGTAAAAAACAATTAATAACTATGTTATGAAATTCAAAATATGTCTCATAAAATAAACACATATATTCAAATAAATCTGAATGACTTGTTCTATCAAAGAAACAACTTTGCTATTATTCAATAAAAAGCATAATAATATTCTCTTTGCTACATTTAAATTAAAATAGACTTACTAAAATTTTGAGTAACATTAAAGTTGAATCTACCTAATAACTATCGTTTTCTCCTAATAAATAATGTGACTATATTACTCCCCCTATGTCAAATTAATTTTAAATATTCCTTATCTTTTTAATGCCTAATACATTACTACATTTTTATATGTTTGCCAATTCCAATAAAACAACATCATTAAAGAAAATATTACACTGGAGTATCTATATAAATAGATAGTAATATAATTCAAAACCTTATCTTTATATTTTGAAAATAAAATCATTTTTATCGGTATACTTAAAAACAACAATAAGAATATTGCTCTTAAATACACTTGCACACTTAAACAAGAGCCTATCGTAAACAAAATTGCTACTATATAATACTGTAAATAATTTTGCGAAAGTTTTTTTTTGAAAATTGCATTTATAAAAAATCAACAATTCTAATATTAAAGATATCAATAAGAAAGTAGAAAATAATACTTCGTTAAAACCAGTATATGAACTAAAATTCGATTGACCGTAAAGATAAGTTTTTGAATTATCATTTACGAAATAAGAAAAACTACTAAATATATGTAATATCTGTGGCAGCAATATTGTATAGGTAACTGCAAAGACAGCTAATACCATACGTATTAATTTATTATTTAAAATAAAAATTATTCTAAATAATACAAATGGTAATGCAGCCGGATGTAATCCTATAGCTAACCCATAAGCTAAAATACATAGTATTTTCTTTTTATATTCATGAGAATAAAAATCAATAAAAACAAAAGTCGCCAAAATAATATAAGATAAAAAATTACGAACACCTTCTATTTCAAAGAAAATATTAAATGATGCAAGTATTACAAATTTAACAATTAAACTTACTTTATTTGATAATTTATAGATTTTTTGTACTTGAGTAATTAATAATGAAACTAGAAAGAGGAATAATAATATATTGCAATAAAAAAACACACTATTATTTTTAAAAAAAACTATATAGCCATACATATATAACTACAACTGGTTGTTTAGTATAATAACCTGAAAAATTTAAAGCCCAATTTAGACCACCCGAGATTCCGTAAAGATTATTAGCTTCTCTAAACAAATTTAACATTGTATCAAACCTAATACTATCCCATATACTAGGTATTGCCGTATTAATAAAATATGCAGGAAGTGCAATTATTATGTCTAAAAAATATAAAAAATAAGGACTTACATATTTTAAATGTATCAAAAAATTACCAATTAAAAAAGTAATTATTAAAATCGCAATATATGAGCTACCAAAATTATTAAAAATCATTTTTATTTTACCGCATTATATATTTTTTTCAGTTTATTTTTAATTCTTTCATTTATAGGCTTTTTATCAGTAAAAACCACAGGTAATTCCTTAACCTTTATTTTTTTATGATTTATCCAGACATTAAATAATCTTTCTGCGACAAACCCGAACATTCGCTTGTTATAACTATTGTATTTATTTAAATCAACTGTCGGTTCTAATAAATACAAAATAGAAAATAACCATTCACAATACTCATCAAATAATTCTTTTCTACAAATTAACATATTAAAAAGATATTCATAATTTTGATAGTTTATTTTATCGAAGTCTTTCAGATATTCTGGATAATTATTTTTTATTATTTCTCTTACTGAATTCCACACTAAAGGATCATGTGAATAACAAAATTGTTGCCCAACTGTTTTATTATTAGTAAAATAATATTTTTCAGGTACTAAAATATCATATTTTTTTAGATATTTTAGTATATCGTTTTCATTTAATAGTTTCTTCTGTTTACGATTAATCTCCTTTATAAAATATCTCCTATAGTGATCTATACCCACAATATTATCTTTATAATTTTTCCAAATCCAATATATACCTGTTAATTCACAATAACTGGAATTTTTTGATGAAATATTTATTCCAGTATTATCTTTTAATGCATCATTATTACTTATATTTCCATTATCTACACCTACAGTTAAAGTAGTATAAATATTAGGTACATTATTAAAATTATTTTTATACGGCTTATGTGCAATAACAAATATTTTCAATTTCTTTCTCCAAGCATTGTTAATGATTACCTATTATTAGTTGTTGTACTTTGTCAGACTCTAATCTTATATCAAAACCTGATTTTTTAAAATTACTTTCTATTTTTCCTTTATTTTCTCTTTTTAACTTCTTATCTAAATATAAACCCAAAATTTCATTAGCCCAAACTTCAGGGTCATCTTTTAAACTTAATAATTTTAAATTATTATTAATTATTGCTTGTGTAGGTATTACTGTCTTATTTGCAACTATATTTATGCCATTTGCTTGCGCCTCTATTATCGTTAAAGGTAAACCTTCATATAATGACGTAAGTAATAAAAGATCAAATGTACTATACCAATCGTTAATATTTTTTTGTACCCCCGCAAATATTACGTTTTTTTCTATTTTTAGTTCTTTAACTTTTTCACGTAATAATTCTTCATCTTCACCTTGACCTAACAAAACTAATTTAGAACTAGGTACTTTTTTTAATAATTTTTGAAAAATTTCTAAAGAAAATATTTGATTTTTTTGTTGAGTCAATCTACCTACATTACCCAAAACTAAAGAATCACTCATATTATATTTATTACGAATTACTTTTCTAGCATTAAAATCAAATTCAAATTTCTTCACATCTATCGCATTATTAATAATTTTAACTTTAGAATACAATTCCGGAGGAAATAACCATTCTTTAGCACTTTCTGAGCATGCCCAAAAATCAGTTCCATATTTAATTATTCTTCTTTTGTTTATCTTATGTCTAGTATTATCAATTACATTAGTTTTATTACTCCATTTAGAATTATGACTATGGATAATTATCCTAGGGACTTGCAACTTCTTTGCCATTTTAATTAATTCTATATTTTTTAAATCTAAGGTATTAAACCATACACAATCATAGTTCGGAAAGATTTTTTTAGTAATAGCTTTAAGTCTTACAAAATGATTTACAGGATTTTTCTTTATTGTAGGCATATTTAATACATATATTTTTCCTCCCCATGCTTTTATTTTATCTTCAAAAGCTAACGGTTCTGGGGCGTTTCCCAAAATATCTACTTGTACTTTTTTATTATCAAATTGACTACAATAATTTGTAATAAATCTTTCTATTCCACCTGGGTTATTGCTATATCCCACCACTAAAATCTTATACATTTCAGAATCCTGTTCTATATACTACAATATATTCTTATTACTTAATTGGATATCATCCTTTTGATACCTTTCTTCAATTGAACATAATTTTTTATCAAGCCTAACCAACTATGCTCAATCGCAATCATCTTAAGTTTATTAATCATTGATATTTTTTGGGGGTTGATTTTATAAAAAAATTTTTGAAAAGTTTTTTTATATTTTTTTGCTTCTTTATAATTATCATTAACTATATGAGAATACATCTCAAAAATGCTTTTTATATATTCATTATCAATATGAGTACTAATATTTTTAGAATTATTTAAATCTATTTTTCGCAGAATGTTTTTACGTAAAGCCCACAAATAATATGCATCATTAAGGTTATTTTTTAATTTTCTTTTTTCTCTTTCCAATCCAGTGACATCGCTATATACATAAACATATAGCATTTTATTTACATATATTGTACTAGGATTGGATAATAATAATTTCACAATAAAATCTACATCTTCCCCGTTAACGTGAGAAGTATCAAAATATATATTATTTTTTTGTAAATAATCCCTATTGTAAACTTTGGAAACTACCCAATTTAAAATTCCATCTTTTAAAGTTTTCTCCAATAATTGTTTACCTTCAAATACCTTATTACTAATACAATTTGTTAATTTTACTTTATATAATTTATTATATGTAGTGTTAATTTTTTTAACATCAAATATAATTAAATTACAGTGTGTACTTAAATCTTTTTTGGATATTACGGGTAATATATAATCATCTGCATCCACAAAGGTAATATATTTTCCCTTTGCCTTCTTTATTCCATAATTTCTAGCCGCGCTTACGCCTAAATTTTTTTCATAATAATAGCTTAGTCCATTATTAACACAAATTTCTTTATATATTTTTCCCATATTTGATGAAGATCCATCATCAACCACAATAATTTCATAAGTAATATCTTTTACTTTAAGAATTGATGAAATACATCTTCTAAATTGATTTTCTGATTTATTGTAAACTGGAATAATAAAGCTTAAATCCATATATTTTTCTCTTCCGTACACCACATTATGATTCATAAATTTTTTTAATAAATTGTGCTGAATTATTCATATCAAAACCTGCGATTTGTATTTCTTTTTCAACATTCTTTCTTACAATAGTGCTCTGAGCTATTTCCTTTAACTCATCTTTCCATTCATCCATATCTGTTAAATCAATGAATTTAACAAGATCGGTAATTCCTACTTCTTTGGAAACACTAGATGATAACAAAGTTTCCAATCCACTTGCCTGTGCTTCTATTGCAGCAACACTTAGTCCTTCCCACAAAGATGGCATCACAAAAACATCACAAGCTTGTAATAAATCTGCTACATCATATCTAACACCTAAAAAAATCACTTTTTTATTTAGTCCCATACTTTGTACCTTTTTCCGTATCCCAGGCTTTAAATCTCCATCACCTATTAACATCAATGCAGCATTAGGAATATCTAATTTTGAAAACAAGTCTATTAAAAATTCATGATTTTTTTGTTTACGAAAAGCGCCAACGTGCCCTATAACAAACTTACCTGCTATATTTAATTTACTCCTAATTTCTTTTCTTATTTTTGGATTATACACATAATTTTTAGCAATTATTCCATTCTTTATAATATATACGTTTTTAGTTTTATAGTCATTACCAAACATCCACTCAGCAGCAGTATCCGAACATGCCAATCGATAATCACTTAATTTGATTAATCTATTCCTATTAATTTTATGTAATAAGACTGCAATTCGGGAGCCACCACTAGGATTAGTGTTATGGGAATGTATAATTAACTTAGCATTGGTATATTTTTTTACCATCAACGGTAATACTATATTAGCTGCTGAGTTTTTATGAACATGGACAAAGTCATAATGATTTCTAATAAGGACATCTTTTAAAAATTTATAATAATTAGTCACATTAACTGGCACTTTATAAATATTTGCTCCATAATTTTTCAGCATTGTTTCTAAATATGAATTATTACCGCGCATTAAAAAATCAAATTGCAAATTGGTTTTATCTATTGTTTTTGTTAAATTTAATAAGAAGGATTCTATACCTCCAATATTACTTTGTAATTCACTATGAAGTACTCGGATCATGTTTTATATCAACCTTTGATTATATTTTTTGATTCTTTTTAACTAGGATTGAATTAAATTTTTATAGAATCTTCTAATACTCTTCTGTATAATTTTTCCGTTTCAAGAGCTGTTCTCTTTATATCAAATTTGGATTTGACATCTTTAGTGCCATTCTCTATTAACTTTTGTTTTAATGTTGCATCATCATGCAATAACAACGTAGCCATTACTATTTCATTTATGTTGTCTTTAGATACCAATAACCCATTTTCTTTATTGTTTACTACATTGGGTATTCCCCCTACATTTGTAGCTATTACAGGTATTCCCAAAAACATATATTCAAGTAATACTAGTCCTAAACCTTCCCATCTTGATAACAGCATACCTACATCAAATAAATTCATAAATTCATTTGGATTATCAACCCAACCAGTTAATAAAAAACTATCATCTAAATGATTGGCTTTAATTTGTAATTTGATTTTTTCTTGTAAATCACCATTTCCGACCATAACAAAGAAGGCATTAGGTATATTTTTCTTTATTATTTTTGCAGTTTTAACAAACGTATCCGGTGCTTTGGTTTCTGTTATTCTTGCCACATTGCCTATAATAAAAGCATCTTTAGGTATTCCAACATCTGTTCTTGTAATCTTATTAGCTTGTTTAAATTTACTAAAATCAATACCACTATAAATTACTTTCAATTTATCTTCAGGTGCTATTTTATTTTTTAAAGCTGTATTTTTTTCAAAATCAGATATACATATTATTTTACTAGTAAAAGCTGAGCCTATTTTTTCCGCCATTTTAAAAACTATATGCTTTATTTTTTTCTTTATACCTTCAGTAGTCTCATTAAAGGCCCAGCATGAGGATTATAGATTACCTTATTCTTCAATCCTAAGTCAGCAATACGTGCAAATGCTCCAGCTTTACTTGAATGAGCATATACAATATCTGGTTTTAATTGCTTTATAATTCTTCTGAGTCTCCTTTCAACTTTAATATCCGATGAAAATTCAATATCATGTGCCATTTTCAGGACTATGACTCTATCAGCAAGAATTTTAAACTTATCATAATCATAATTTTGCGAACATACCAAAATATTCTCAACTTTGTTCCTACTATATTTAAAGAGCGCTTCTAAGTATCTCTCTACTCCACCTGCAGCTTCTGCAACATGAAGTACACGTATTTTTTTATCCATATGTCCTCATCAAAATTTTCACACAATAAAAGCATTCATTAAATAATGTTACTTGTTCTAAATCATATCTTTAGAATTCAATATTCATTTAGATCTCTCATTGTCTAACAAATGCTCTTGCACTTTTTACTATTAATAGCTCCATTAGGATGAATCATTACGCCAATTGTCTTAAAAATAATTTCTAAATCATACCAAAAACCACTGTGATTGATATAATCTAAATCCAATTCAACCATTTCATCAAAATTTGCATCATTACGTTTAGTTACTTGCCAAAGGCCAGTACAACCCGGAGTAACCGATAAACGTTGAAAATCATAATCTGTATATTCTTCAACTTCAGAAGGTAGAGGCGGACGAGGCCCAACTAAAGACATGTCACCAATCAACACATTCCAAAGTTGTGGCAATTCATCAAGACTATACTTACGAATCGTATGTCCAATTTTAGTAACGCGCGGATCATCTTTAATCTTAAACATTGCACCATTAATTTCGTTTTGTGCTTCAAGCTGGTCAACTAATTGATCCGCATTAACAATCATTGATCGAAACTTGTACATTTTAAATGGTTTGCCATCTTTTCCAATTCGTTCTTGGGAATAGAAAGATGGGCCATGATCTTCATGCCTAATTAAGAATGCTAATACCATCCCTGGTATAAATAAAATGATTAATGCACAAGCACTAGCAACAATATCTAGAGCACGTTTGAAAAAGTGATAGATGAAACGTCCTTGCACCTTGCTTTTATCTAATTTTACTCTCTCCATCATTAACATTTTCCCACGTCTCTGTCATTCCTTCTAAAACAACCAAAACTTCTTCTTTTTCTTTAATGGACGCCAATTAAGTTGAACATTGTCACCATTAACGATCGCCTGAGCGTTGTCACGAAATTCTTGAGCTTTTTCACTCCCAAATTCATTGCTCAATTTTTGCAAAGCTTCACTATATTCATATTGACGCTTTGGCAAATCATGCGCATCAGACGCGAAGCAAGCACATTGACCTGCTTCGATAAACTTTCGGCTCATTTCTTCTATATCTTTACCAAAGGTACCAACATATGAACTTGCCGTAATCTGTACCAAGCATCCCTGTTCAATCAAATCCTGCAAAATAGTTGGCTCCTTCAATATTCTGCTATTTCTTTCTGGGTGAACAACGATTGGCGTGATGCCTCTTTGCATAATATCGAAAATCATATCCTTAGCATAAGCCGGAACATCCTCACTCGGAAATTCTAATAACATATATTGCCCATCTTCATCTAAGAAGAGAATGTCATCATCGTCCAATGCCTGAGGCAAGTCACCTGAGATACGAACTTCCTGTCCTGGAAATACAGTTAATGGAATCTTCACATCATCAAGCATATCTTGGAAGTTCTCAGTAAGACGAATAACATCTTTTTTATGATTAAGATAGCGGCCATTCAAAGTATGCGGGGTAACTACAGCATGCGTTACGCCATCCGCAACGGCTTCTCTTGCCAACTTAATAGATGTTTGCCAGTCTTTTGAACCATCATCAATTCCTGGCAAGATGTGGCAGTGAATATCAACTAAAGTCATTACTTCTTAAACCTTGAAAGGAAACCTTTCTTCTTGTTCGTTTCGCCGTAGCCATAACCATAGCCGTATCCATAGCCATAACCGTATCCCGCATTTTCAGAAGATACATCGTTCATAACGTATCCTAAGATACGGACCTTAGCGAAAGTAAGCATATCAACAGCACGCTTAATAGCTGGCTTTTGAGTCTTACCTTGACGAACAACAAGAACAATACCATCTAAGTGACTAGCTAATTCTTGCGTATCAGAAACTTCAAGAACAGGAGCCAAGTCGATAATTACCAAATCATAGTGTGCTTTAACCAAATCAATAAAGGTTCTCATACGGTGTGAACCAATTAATTCAGCTGGATTTGGAGGAATTGGACCAGAAGTAAGAATTGAAAGATTTTCAACGCCACTTTCTTCAACAACATCTTCCAAATTGATTTCCTTAGCTTCAGAAGTAAGTACAGTAGTAAGACCACGGTTGTTGCGAACATTGAAAGTACTATGCAAAGTTGGACGACGAAGGTCACCATCAATCAATAAGGTCTTAAGACCAGATTGTGCATAGGTAATCGCAACATTAGCAGTAACAGTTGACTTACCTTCACTGATGTTAGCTGAGGTAAAGGCCATGGTCTTAATATCATGGTCAACAGCCATAAAGTTAATGTTAGTTCTAACAGTTCTAAATTGTTCAGAGACAGGGCTTTGAGGATTTGCCACAGTGATCAATTTAGCACCTTTTTTCATGGTTTCAGTAGTACCACGTTTTCTCCTAAATAATGCCATCGTGCTTCTCCTCTCTAAACTCTGCGTCTCTTGCGGGTAGTCTTTTCCTTACCCTTGTTCTTATTGATCTTGAATGATGAAGATACGTGGAAGTGAGCGATTTGACCTAAGTTAGTTAAGCCTAATTCATTTACCAAGAAGTCATCATCACGAACAGTAGTATTAGACATTTCTCTAATCAAGATTACAGCAAATGACAATACCAAACCGATTACGAAACCTGCTAAAGTAAATAACTTAACATTTGGTGATGATTGAACACCTGTTGTAGCAGGAGCAACGATTGTAACGTTGTTAACATTCATAATGCTTGGAATACGATCTCTGAAGACTCTAGCAACAGCGTTAGCTTCAGCCTTAGCCTTGTCAGGTGTGTTAGTTGTTGCGCTAATTGAGAAGACCTGTGATTGTTGTTGGGTTGAAACAGAAATATTTCCTGCTAATTCACTTGGTGATACAACGTATGACTTGCCGCTTCTTTCAACAACAGCAGGTTGAGCAGCTCTAACCAATTTACGACGACCATCTGCAGTATAACGATACTTAGCTGGCTTAGCCTTCTTGATCACCTTAACTGGATTAGCTAAACGATCAGAAGCATCCTTCAAGATAACATGACTAGTTACGATATCTTTATAAGTAGTAACCATTTGCATGTTAGCTTGTTGCGTTGTATAAGCAGCGTTTGGATCATTCTTGTTTGACTTTTGGTTAACCAATAATTGTGCTGAAGATGTGTACTTGGCTGGCATCATAAAGTCAGCAAAAGCAAAGCCGACAATAGCAAGACCAACACTCCAAAGAATCAATGCCCAAATATGCTTACGACAGATTCTTAAGAGCTGCATTAAATCAATTGTATTTGTATTGTTTTCTTGTTTTTCCATTAATACATTTCCTAATTCATATTGTAGCCAGAATCATCCTTAGCTACAGTAACCTTTGGTAATTCAAGTGCGTTTCTTAACTTATCAGATACGCGTTGACGTTCTTTCTTACTAATTACTTCAATTTCCATATTGCCGAACTTAGCATTGTTGGTCATCTTACTTACGCCTTGAGCGTGATCTGGCACAACATTGTTAGTTGCTTTACGGTAATCCATGCCGATCTTGTACATTTGATTCATAGTAAGATCAGTTTGCATTTCACTAGAAATAGAATTTAAGAACTTCGTATTAAGAAGCGTGGATGGTGAAACAGACTTCTTAAGAAGAGCCATTACCACGCGGCGATCACGGTCTTGACGACCATAATCTTGACGTGGATCACCGTGACGAAGTTGTGCAAAGGCTAAAGCACCCTTGCCGTCCAAGTGATAAGTTTTGCCTTCAACGAAGTGATGGCCCATGTTATCAAAGGTCAAAGGTGAAGTGACGTCAATTCCGCCAACTTGGTCAATTGCCTTCTTAAGACCGCCCATATTGATCAAAATATAGCCATCAATTGGGACACTGTAATACTTATCAAGCGTTTTAATAGTTTCACTAACACCGCCAAGAGTATAAGCTGAATTAATTTTAGTTACACCATATGACTTGAAGTCTGGAAAAATGGCGGCTGAATCACGTGGAACAGACATAATATTAGTTGTGTTGTCCTTAGGATTGATTGCTAACATCATCATGGTGTCCGTTCTTCCCTTCCAGTGACGGCCCAGAGCTCCCGTATCTGTACCAAGAAGCAAAATATTAATTGGCTTTTTTTCATTCAATAAATTATCTAAACTACGACCACGATTACTCTTTGTTTGTTTTGTAACCGGAGTGTACATATTGTCGGTAGTATCACGGAGATTTTTATAAATCATCCCGCAAACAAAAATACCAGCAACGATCACAATTGCGATCACAATCCAAAACACACGCCAGAACTTCTTACGACGATGATGTCTGTGATGGTGATGATGGTGATGATGCTGGACTTTATTTTGGTTATTCTCTTCTACCATGCTATCCCCCAAAAAATAATATATTCAATCTCAATCATTATATAACGATACAGCCCAATTTTACAGGCTTTCCGAGTGAAAAAGCCTTTTCAGGCACAAAATACACTTTATTTTATCATATTTTTTAGCAAAAATTCTTTTTCTTTGCTATTGAATTGCGTATGTAATACAATTAATAATGCATATTAAATGAAAGTAGGTGGATTTATGATAGATAACCAACCCAAAAAGACCAAGGCATTCATCGCCGGCGTTAACTTAAAAGATCCAAACTTTGACTATTACATGACGGAATTGGCTAACTTAACTGAAGCTAACAACATGGAAGTTGTAGGACAAGCTTACCAAAATCTAGAAAACATTGTTGCCGGCACTTACTTTGGCGTCGGTAAGATTAATGAAATCAAAGCAATGGCACATGGCTTGAAAGCAAAAGTTTTGATTTTAAACGATGAGCTCTCTCCTGTACAAATCCGCAATTTGGAAAAATTGACCAAATTACGCGTGATTGACCGTACCGAATTGATTCTTGAAATCTTCGCCAGCCGTGCGCAGACTAAACAAGCTAAATTACAAGTTCAGCTTGCCCGTCTTCAATATGAATTGCCTCGTTTACATCCCTCAGAAAACAACCTTGACCAGCAACGTGGCGGTGGCTTTGCCAACCGTGGTGCCGGTGAATCAAAACTTGAAATGAATCGCCGGACAATCGGCAAGCAAATTTCTGCAATCAAGAAAGAACTTAAAGCTGTTGAAAGCCAAGAAGAAATCAAGGCTACTCGCCGCAACCAAAGCCGCATCCCTAAGGTTGCTTTAGTCGGTTATACCAACGCCGGCAAGTCCACAACGATGAATGGCCTTCTTAAAGTCTTCGCTGGCGAAAATGCGGACAAGCAAGTTTTCGTTAAGAACATGCTCTTTGCTACACTGGATACCAGCGTGCGCCGTATCGACATGAAGGATAACTTCAGCTTTATCTTGTCTGATACTGTTGGTTTTATTTCCAAGTTGCCACACAACTTAGTCGAATCATTCAAAGCCACCTTGCAAGAAGCTAAGGATGCAGATCTTTTAATCAACGTTGTTGATGCCTCTGATCCAAATATGATTCAAATGATCAGAACGACGCAACAAGTTTTAAATGAAATCGGCGTAAAAGGCATCCCAATGATCACTGCCTACAATAAAGCTGACAAGACTGAGCGCAACTTCCCACAAATCGAAGGTGACGATATTCTTTATTCAGCTATTGATGACAAGTCAATCAAGATGCTTGCTGACTTAATCGTAAAGCGTGTTTTTGCTAACTACAACAAAGTCAATTTAAAGCTTCCGTTAACAGACGGCAAGCTTATTGCGTACTTGCACGACAGAGCCAATGTTCTTACTGAAGACTACAAGGACGATGGCGTTTATGTAACGGCGAATGTAGCGCCTGATGATCAAGCCCGTTTTAAGAAATATGAGATTTAAATAAAAGTGTCTGGGAAATAACTAACCCTTAGATACTGAAAAACGATCAATTCAACTCTTAATTTGAGTTTGATTGATCGTTTTTTCTGTCTATTTTTATTTTTGAACACAGAAAATTGGTCTTTTGACCATCTTCTATTCCAATATTTGCTTAAATTCATCATCATGAAGGCTATTCCAACATCTGTTTCGACCTTCTTTTTGCCTCTTAAATGAGTTCGGCGCATGCCAAAGACGTTCTTCAAATGTCCAAAAATTGGCTCCACATCATACTTTCTCATGCTGTAGATGTGTCTGCCTTCAGGACTTTGAAGAACTTTTTTTAGCTTTTTCTTTTAAATACTGCCAGTTAGGATTGTAGCGTACTTGACGTTGACGACCACTTTTGGTTTTGGCTAGGCGTTCTAATTCTGGCGTTAGTTGGAATTCATCTGCTTCATAAACCTTAAAATCACGAACCTGACCAGTCGAGCAGTCTTTGCGCTGACTATAATACTTAAAGCTGAACCTGATGCCATTTTGATCAAGATAGTAATCATCTTTTTCATCATAGAACCAGTTGGCCAGCTTAGTTGGATCGCTGCGATATTTTCTGGTCTTTTCCTTTTCATACATAGTGTAAGGAATATAGTACTTCTTGTCTGGATATTCTTTCTCTAGCATAGAATAGTTGTACTCGCTGCCATAACCAGCATCGGCGACAATCTTAGTACCATCGATAAAAGCAAAAAGCAAAATCTTGAGCATCATGGCCGGATGATAAGCAGGTCGTCCAGTCTTAGCAGTATCATCTAACAAAACGTTATCTAGAATAGAATCTACAAACCAGCCGATTACCCTTGCCAAGTAATTATTAGGAATTGTGAAGTCTAAATTGAGTGTTAAAGCAGTTTGGCCTGTGATATAATTTTGATACATTGAGATTGC
>NZ_BALY01000025.1 GCF_000615445.1 Lactobacillus hamsteri DSM 5661 = JCM 6256
TATTTTTTCTTCTTTAAAATTTTGTTTCGGCAATATCGTCTTCTGGACGGTGAGCTTGAATACGCAATACTTCCCAAGTAAATTCATCATCTGGTTTTTCAAGATTAACGGTTAATTTTCTATCTTCGAATTCAAATTTTAATTCGTTGCGATGTTCAATCCATTCTACGCGATTAGGTTCTTCGCTTAAACCAGAAATAGTGATGTTTTCAGGAATAGGGCTCTTTACGAAAACGTATTGTTGATAACTAGCATGACGATTTTCTAAAACGAATCCGTCTTGATCAACGGTTAATTCAGATACTTTTCCGTCATTAAAGGCGTGGCCAAACATATGCATCCAATTATTGATAACATCAAGCATCTGGATAGTATCATCATCAAAATTGCCATCTTCGTTAACAGGGATGTTAATAATAGTTGCTTTGCCATTTTTGCGGTTTTCAACCATTGTTTCAATGACATTGTCTTTAGTTAAGTCTTGTCCGTTTTCTTCGTTAGCTAAAAAAATAGTATATTTTTCGCAGGCTTCTTTTAACAGATCGCTGCCACTAACAGCACGAACGCCGATATCACGAGCTTTCTTAACTAAAGCATCTGCGTCAACATTTTTAGAATCATTTAGTTTAAAATTTAAAATAAGTGCATAATCAGGATTCATAGTAATTCTCCTTCGTATTATTCTTATTAATTGTAACTTATTAAGGCAGGGATAGAAAAGATGAAGATTATTATTGCTCCAGCAAAAAAGATGGAACGTGATTTGGATAGTTTTCCTATTCAAACTATGCCGCAATTTTTAGATAAAACAGAAGTTTTAGCGGAGTTTTTAAAATCAAGAAATGATGCGCAATTAAAAGAATTGTGGCAGGCAAGTGATCGGGTTATCCAATCAAGTAAAAAACAGCTTGAAGAAATGGATTTAACGCATCGTTTAACACCGGCGATTATTGCTTTTTCAGGAATTCAATATCAATATATGGCTCCAGATTTGTTTACTCAGCCCGCTCTTAATTATATTCAAAAAAATTTGCGAATTATTTCCGGTTTTTATGGTAGTTTACGACCATTTGATGGTGTCTGTCCGTATCGTTTAGAAATGAAAACACAAATGGTGGGCTTTAAGGATTATTCGCTGTATAATTTTTGGAATAGCAAAATTGCAGATGAGATTTTTAGAGATGATGATTTAGTAATAAACTTGGCGTCCAAAGAATATTCTCGCGTTATAACGCCGTATCTTTCTGAAAATCGGCGTATGATTACAATTGATTTTCAAGAAGAAAAGAATGGCAAATGGAGAACGATTGCAACGCACGCTAAGATGGCGCGTGGTGAAATGGTACGCTTTCTTGCAGAAAACCAAATAAAAACTCCTGCACGATTGCAAGAGTTTCATGATTTTGACTTTAAATTCATTCCTGAAGAAAGTAATGAAAATAATTATATATTTCGTACAAATTTTGATTTTAAACGTCGTTAAAACATTGGGCGAACGAAGTCACTGGCTAGTTGAGCAGCTTGTTCTTTGAATTCGCCAGTAAAACTATGATCCGAACCTTCAATAATGTGTAATTCACTATTGGAGTAAACATCATCATATTTTTTACTGTATTTTGGGTCAACAACTTCGTCATTAGACCCAACAATGATTGAAACAGGACCGTTATAACGCTGTGATACTTCGTAAATCGGTAGAACTTGTGCTGTTCTTAAGTAAAATCCGCCTAATTTTTTATCACCAAATGGAACGGCAGCAGGAATGTGATCTGGATTATAAATAGCGCCTTGAGTGTTGCCTTTTAATGCGTCATCTTTAAGTTGAGCAGCAGGAGCCATTAAAACAACTTTTTTAATTACATCAGGATAAAGTCCTGCAAGCATAGAAGCCACAACGCCACCTTGAGAGTGACCAATTAAAAAGATATTACGTACATGAGGATCAGTTCGAACGTAGTCGAGAATTGCTTTTGCATCTTCAATTTCGTTGACTACAGTCATGTCTTCAAATTTACCATCACTTTCACCGTGACCGTTAAAGTCAAAGCGAACGCTTGCAACATTTTCATCGCGTAAATTATCTGCAATTTGTTTTAATAAATCAGTGTTTCTGTTGGCAGTAAAACCATGCATTAGAATTGCCATATCGTAAATTTCTCCAAATGGTTCTTCACGGTCACCTACCAAATTAAGTCCGTCTCTTTGGATTGTAATGCGTGCCATAATGTATTCTCCCTCAATTGGTCTAGTAATTCTATTGTATACTTTTTTCAACTTTAATAATCAAAATTTCGTTTGAAAATAAGTTAAGAAAATGGAAAGATCGTTTTTAGGATAGTAATATTAAATAGATGTTTTAAACAAGTAGAGGGGAAAACGAGATGGAAATTGTTTTTATTCGTCATGGACAGACGGATGTTAATAAGGATAATCGCCTTCAAGGTGCTTTGATTGATGCGGAATTAAATGAAGCTGGACGTGATTATGCTAAAAAAGCAGCAGACAATTTTGATGAAAATGAATTTGATGTTGTTTATTCTAGCCCAATGAAACGTGCTGTTGAAACCGCAAAAATTTTCACTAAAGGCAAAAAAGAAATTAAGCTTGATAAACGTTTGCTTGAATTTGATTTTGGCGATTGGGACGGCATGAAAATGGAAGAAATCGGTGAGAAATATCCCGATGTTGTAGATCCATGGGGCAAAATCAATCGTCAGTATATAAAATACGCGCCAAACGGTGAAAGTTATGAAGCTTTTGATGAGCGTTGCGGTGAGTTTTTAGACGAAATGTATCAAAAATATCCTGATAAAAAGGTCTTAGTTGTAGCCCATGGTCGTTTAATCAGAATGATGGCAGCACACTATTTGACTAAAGGCGATATGGATTTGTTTGATACCATGGATAATTGCGCTTTGGCCAAATTTAGCATTCGTAAAGGGATTACACGAATGGATTATTATAATCGCAAACTTGCTTAAACTGGAATCAACTTCCAGTTTTTTTATATTTTATTATTGACACATTGTCACTTCTTTCCTATTATAATTGTGAAGAAAGTGACGAGGTGTCAGTAGGGAGGACATTAATATGGTTAAGTCAACTTTTTTAAATTTACCAGATGAAAAGAGGGAAAGAATCACAGAGGCATTGTTGCATGAATTTAGCAATCATGCTTTAACGGATGCTCAAGTTGCTCGCATTGTTAAAGAAGCCAATATTGCTCGTGGCGCTTTTTATAAGTATTTTGACGATCTAACAGATGCATATACATACTTGTATGAAATTGCAATTCAAACAATTCATATGAATATGAATCCAAGCAATAAATTCGATCCTGACTTTTTCTATGAACGGGTTTGCAAGTTTATTGATAAAACTCAACATAGCAAGTATGAGCCAATGATGAAGCTTCACATGCTTCAAAATGAAGCGGCAATTCCTGGAAGCATAAAGACTAATTCACAGCAGCTTCTTCACATGAGTCCTGAAATGTGGAGTGCGATGGTTCTCAGTCATGAAGTGATAAATTCTGTTTTTGCTGATCCGGAAAATAAAGAAAAGAATTTAGCACGTTATAAAGAAAGTTTGTACTTGATAGATAGAGGGAGTAAGAAAAAGGAATAATGTTTTTAGCATTTAAAGAAATCAAGCGTGAAAAAATGCGATACGGCTTGATTATTTTAATGATCTTTTTGATCAGTTATTTGATTTTTATGTTGTCATCATTGGCTTTAGGGTTAGCTGATGAAAATACGCAGGCAATTAATTCGTGGGATGCACGAAAGATTGTTTTAAATAAAAATTCTAATATTAGCATGGGCCAGTCCGTGTTAACGAAAAATGATTTGAAAGATGCCAAGATTGGTAAAAAAGAGGCGTATGTTGGTTTGACGCCATTTGTTGCTAAAGCAAAGCATCGTCAATCTGTGTCTGCACAATTTTTGGGTATTCAAAAGAATCAATTTATTTATAAAAATCAAGAATTAATTGCAGGACGTAAAGCAAAGAAAAGCAATGAAGTTACAGTTGATCAAGGCTTTAAGGTTGATGGCTATAAATTAGGCGATAAAATTAGTCTAAACGATTCAAAAAAGAAGTATAAGATTGTTGGTTTCTTAAAGGATGCCAAAATTAATATTGGGCCAATTGTTTATGGCACTATGGATACTTGGAAAAAATTAAAAGTTACGATGCCTAATGTAAAGACTTCAGCAATCATTTCTCAAAATCCAAATTATAAGTTTAATCATAAAAATGCCAAAACATATGATATTAAAACTGTAATTAACAAGTTGCCAGGTTATACTGCACAAAATATGACCTTTGAGTTAATGATTGGCTTCTTATTCGTTATTTCTTTAATTATTGTGGCTGTCTTCTTGTATATTTTAACTATGCAAAAATTACACAATTTTGCTGTTATGCGTGCTCAAGGTATCCCATCTAAAACTTTGGTAGGTGCAACAATTAGTCAATCAATTATTTTAATGTTGGTTGGCGTTATTATCGCTTTAATTGTGATGTGGATTACATCATTGGCTCTTCCAGCAGCCGTTCCAATGAAATTCACTTGGGGAATTATGTTAGTCGGCTCTGCTGGTATGCTTTTAATGGGTATTATCGGCAGTTTGATTCCAGTAAGATCAATTTTAAAAGTTGATCCAGCACAAGCGATTGGAGCATAAAGATGGCAGTTATTGAATTAAAAGATGTAAAAAAAGTTTATGGTAAAGGCTTAGCCCAAGTTAATGCGTTGAAAGACGTTAACTTTGAAGCTAATAAGGGTGAAGTTGTTTTAATTATGGGACCTTCAGGTGCCGGAAAGAGTACATTTTTAACGATTGCCGGGTCACTTCAAAAGCCAACTTCTGGTCAAGTTTTGGTAAATGGTGAAGATATTACCAAGTTTTCTGCTAAACAAAGCAATAAATTACGGTTAAATGAAATTGGTTTTGTATTACAAGCCTATAATTTGGTTCCATATTTAACTGTTCATGAGCAGTTTGTTTTAGTAGATAAAGTTAAGAAACAAAATAATTTATCTAAGGAAGAATTGGATAAATTAATGAATGATTTGGGAATTACTAAATTAGTTAATAAATATCCAAATGAATTATCTGGTGGTCAGCAGCAGCGTGTTGCTATTGCGAGAGCGTTATACGCCAATCCAGCTATTTTGCTTGCTGATGAACCAACTGCTTCTCTTGATACAGAAAATGTAGAAGAAGTAGGTAAGTTGTTCAAGCAGTTGGCAAAAGAACGTGATAAGGCGATTATGCTTGTTACGCACGATCCACGTTTGGAAAAATATGCAGACCACATCTATGAAATGATGGATGGTCAAATGACTAAAAAGAAATAAAAAAATAAAGATCACAGATATTCTGTGATCTTTATTTTTGGTTTCTATAAGTTAGGGTCCATTTGGAAACGAAGTGGAGAATCAGCGGTTTGCTTAGTAATTAATTTGGCGATTAATTCTTTATAAGCGTTTAGGGCTGCTTTAGCCATCTTATCGTTTGCTTCGTCTACTAGAGCAGTTTTCTTTTCAGAGTCAGTTTCCTTAGCTAATTTTTGATCGTACTCATAGCGAATGTGTAAAGTCTTTTCACGAGCATCGTCTTGAGCGTTTTCTAAATCAGTTCCGTACTTGCCCCAGTTGTGATCGGCTAAATTTCCGGCAAGCTTGAATACCCAATAAGCTGAATTTGAAGAATATGTTTCTTTACCATATTTATACATTGTTGGCACTTTAGTACCTTGTGGATAAAATGGAACATAAACACTTTGTGCAGCAACGCCCATTGCAAGCCAATGAATCATATTTTCACCATTTAATTCGAGTAAATGTGATTCTTGGGTAGTAGCAACAGAAATTGGACGGAAAGTTGCGTTATCTTTATTTTTCTTATTAGTTAAATCATATGGCGTATTTTGATAGTGATTGCTTAAAACAGCTTGTGCATCTTGAGCAGAAATTGGCTTATCTGGTTTTTGAATAAATGGTAAGTCAAAGCTTTGAGGTTCTTGTTTTACAGAAGGCGTAAGAATCTTTTGTCCGATCCAAACACGTGGCGTATTGTAGTGCAAATCGCTATCGTCATGTGTACCAAAGATTTCTCTAAAAATGAACGGTCTATTTTCAGGCCAAAGTTGATTTTCATAAACAAAATTTTGAATATTCTTTGAATACATAAAATCGTCGCTATTAAAATCAATTTCTTGAATAGCAAGTTGGTTGGCAACTACGGCATAAGAATCATCTGGAATTCTTTGAGCAACCCAATGGTGACCAGAACCAATTTCCATGTACCATGCTTCATCACGATCGCCAAATAAAATTCCATCAGCTTCAGCTGCACCGTATTTTTCAACAATTTCACCTAGACGTTTAACGCCTTCACGGGCAGTCTTAATGTAAGGCAAAACAACAGTAATCATTGCTTCTTCTAAAATGCCCTTTTCAGTTTCGAAAGGATCGACTGCTAAAACGCGTTCGTTTGCATAGGCACTTTCCGTTGCGCTCATAGCAACATGATATTCATTGATACCATCTTCTTCAAAAACTCCGTATTTATCGGTCCATTCAGGAGTAGATGAATAAGAGAATTTTTCATTAGGAAGATCCATTTCAAATTTATTATCTTTAGATTTGAAATGGTTATCTTTTACTTGTTCATGTTTATTAAAAGCTAAATGTTTGGGCCAAGCAGTTTTAGCGTCTTCGTTTCTGCCAATAATAACGCTACCGTTAATAGACGCCTTTTTTCCAATTAAGATAGAGGTACATGAAGAGCGTCCGATTGATGTTTGCATTGTAATTCACACTTTCTATTATTAGGATTATAATTATTCTAACTTAAATTTGTTATTTCATTATATTTTTTAACCAGGGAGGTTAATAATGAACGAATTACCAGAAAATAAATCAATAAAAATTGATACTGATTACCGTAACCATGCAATTAACATGAGTTTCTCAGATAATTTAACTGATGATCGTGAACGTGGCTATATTTTATCTGCAGCCTTCTTGTCATATTGTGCATCCCAAGGATTAGATAAACAAGAAGTTATTGAAATGATCAATTCAAATTATGGTCAATTCACTCAAAATGACGGTTCATCGCTGTTTAAGAGATTATAATCAATCTATAAAAAAAGCACCATTTAAACTTGCATTTGTTATTTAATCGCGATATTATAATAACGAAGACAAAAATAACACACGTAATTAAAAAGTATAACTTGTTACTTCAAAATGAGGTGTACAAAAAATGGCAAGAAAAAAAGAAATTAGTAGAGACATGATTCTCGATGTTGCCTATAAGATGGCGATTAATGATGGTTTAGATGGTATGACTGCTCGTAGCATTGCAAAAGCAGGTCATTTTTCAACTCAACCTTTGTATTTAGAATTTAATGGTATGAAAGAAATTCGTGCAGAAGTTTTACAAATGATTTCTGCCGAATTAAAAAACAAAATTTTGCAAAAAGAATATACCGGAGAAGCCTTAGTAGACTTGGACTTAGCTTATATTGATTTTGCAAAAACACATAATAAGTTATTTAGTGCAATGTTTGTTGACGGCAAGTTCGGTAGTCAAATTATTTCTGATACTTTAATGAACTTGGGTCTTGAAAAGTTCAAAGAACAATATCCAAATACTGACTACAGTGATCAAAAGATTAACGATATTGTTATTGCAAATTGGATTTCCGCAACTGGTATGGCAGCATTAGTTGTTAACCAAGTGGCTAAGTTTAGTCAAGATCAAATCGTTAATGTTTTGAATGCTCAAATCCATGATGCAATGCTTAACGACCGTCTTGATGTTACTGCAGAAGAAAATTCTATGTTTGCTGAAGATGAAGAAGCTTCTTTGAAGGATAATTTAGCTTAAGTTTAAGCAACTAAAGTTATACTTTTAATTATTAAAAAGTCTGGAACGATCGCTCCAGGCTTTTTACTTTTTCAAAATTCGTTCATATAATTTAAAGTTTTAACAAAAATAGGACAATTAAGATATAATTATCCTTAAGTAGGTAAAAAAGTAAGTAACAACTTTGAAAGGTGGTTTTTATGAAGATTCTTGCAATATCAGGTTCAAATGCAGATAATTCTTTTAATTTGGCTTTATTAAAGTTTATGGCTAAGCATTTTGCTGATAAATATGATTTTGAAGTAACTTCAGTTAAAGGATTGCCAATGTTTAAAGAAGGCGTTGACGCTCCTACCGATGTTTTAGAATTAGGTAAAAAGGTTGAAGAAGCTGATTTGGTTTTAATTGGCTCACCAGAACAACAACACTCAGTTACAAGTGCCTTAAAGAGTGCGCTTGAATGGTTATCAAGTGCAGTTCATCCATTTAACAGCAAGCCAGTTGTTATTGTTTCAACTTCGCCAATGCCTCAAGGTGCATCTCGTTCACAGCTTCGTTTAAGATCTATTTTGCTTTCACCAGGATTCGGCTGCCATTTGTTTAATGGTGACGAATTTATGATGGGCTTTTCACCAAAACAATTTAAAGAAAATGGTGATCTTGTTGATGAAGGTACAGTTAAATTCATGGATCACTTTTTCAACGAAGTTGATGCTTGGTATAAATTGATTACCGAATAGGAGGCAGAAAATGAAATTATTAGCAATTGTTGGTACTAATGCTCCGTTTTCATATAATCGTTTTTTAGCAAAATTTATTGCTAAACGTTACGGCAATAAAGCTGATATTGAAGTTAAAGAAATTGATCAACTTAAGCCTTTCTGCAGAACCGATGAACCTGATGAAATCACCAAGAAATGGATTGAGGATGTTAAAGCTGCAGATGGCGTAATTTTAACCACTCCAGAATACGACCACTCAATTCCTTCTTCACTTAAAAGTGCGCTTGAATGGTTGGGTTCACACGCTGGTCCTAATGTAATGAAGATGAAGCCCGCAATGGTTGTAGGAACTTCATACGGAATTCAAGGCTCTTCTCGTGCACAAGAAGATGCTCGTGAAATTTTGCTTTCACCAGATATGAGTGCAAATGTTTTACCAGGAAATGAAGTTTTAATTGGTGGAGCCGCAAATAACTTCGATAAAGAAACTGGCGATTTGACTAACGAAACTTACATTAAGCAATTGGATGACGTTATGAATAACTTTGTTAAGTTTGTTGAACAAGCTAACAAATAATTTTGCCAGATATTCTGATAGCGTTGTAAAATAAAGCCTGAGCCAAAAAGGTCTCAGGCTTTTTTACTTATAGAATGAACGAAGGGAGGGGTGAGATGAATAAACCAAATATTTTGCCACTTAAGACTGTTAGAAATCCACGTGACTTGGGTGGTTACGTTGGTTTCGAAGGCCGAAAGATAAAAATGCATCGTTTGCTTAGAACAGGAAATATTAGCTGCATTTCAGAACATGATGCTAACTTTTTAAGAGAATATGGTTTAAGAAAAATCATCGATCTTCGCTCACCACTTGAGAATAAAAAATCTCCAGATAAGCCTATTTCTGGTGTAGAACATTTTCAAATTTCATTGTCTGATGAAGATAATACTAAGGGTGGCGGTGGCCACAATATTGAAAAAATGTTCGAAGAGTATCGCAAAGATCAATATGCAGGCTTTCGTATGATGTGCCAGAGATATCATGATCATGTTACTAAGCCGCATGCACAAGGTACTTTGCATAAAATACTAGAAATGTTAGCTGATACGTCTGATGGTGCAATTTTGTATCATTGTTCTGAAGGAAAAGATCGTACTGGAATTGTAACTGTCCTTATTTTGTATATTTTAGGCGTTGATTTAGAAACTATTCGTCAAGATTATCTATATTCAAATTATATGTTGAATAATTATCGTGCTAAGCGAGATAAAGTTTTTGCTGAAGAAGGCGAAAACTTAAGCTTTAGAGCAAATATGCGTATTTTGGGCTCCGTATCGGATGCTTTTTTAGATACATCTTTAATTACAATTGAAAAAGACTTCGGTGGATTAGATGAGTATGTAAAAAATCAGTTAGGCGTAACGCCTGAATTACGTGATGCTTTGCGCGAGTTGTACTTAGAAAAGAAATAATAATGACAGAAAAAGAAATCATTAAGGATTTGGCACTTGAACAAGCAGTTGGACATCATCACGCTTTAGGAACTTCGATTGTTTTACAAATTTTGGTACCAAAAGATGATATCATTCAAAAATCCTTTGAATTAATTGATCATTATGAAGATTTATTAACAGTTAATCGCGATGTTTCTGAAGTGATGAATGTTAACCATGCTGCGGGAAAACATGCTGTGCAGGTTTCAAGTGGAACATATAGTTTAATTAAACTGGCAGTTGAAGAAAGTCGTAAAAATTATGGCTTTAACGCTTTGATTGGGCCAGTTGTTAAATTGTGGCATATCGGATTTAAAGGAGCTCATGTTCCAACTGACGACCAAATCAAGGAAAAAATGAAATTGATCGATCCGATGAATGTGGAATTAAATGATCAAGATCAAACTGTCTTTTTAACTAAGAAAAACATGGAGCTTGACTTAGGCGGCATCGCCAAAGGCTGGATTGCAGATCGAATTCGTGATTTATGGCTAGCTTATGGCGTAAGTGCGGGAATTATCAATTTAGGTGGAAATATTCTACTGGTTGGCGATTCTCCTAAGAGAACTAATGGTAAATGGACAATTGGCGTGCAGGATCCTAAAGAAACACGCGGAGATAATATCACAACAGTGATGGTTCCGAAATGTTCGGCCGTAACAAGTGGAACCTACGAACGATATCTCGTGGTTGATGGCAAAAAATATCATCATTTAATTGATCCAAGAACTGGCTATCCTGTTGAGACAAGTTTAGCGGGAGTCACGACTTTTACTAAAGATTCAGTAGAAGCAGAACTTGAATGCAAGAGATTGTTTTTTGCAGGTCATCCAATTGCAGGCTGGCACGATAATCCTGATCGTATTGGGGCCGTATTTGTCTATAATGATGAACACGTGGAATACGATAATTTTGATGATAGCCGATGGTAGAAAAAAGAGTCTAGAATTTCTAGACTCTTTTTTAATTTAATTAAAAGTTATCCAACTGTTTTTGCAATGTTGAAAACACTGTTAAACATACCATTTGAAAATCCCGGCGTATTGTAAATAATGAAACGCAAAAAGCCTGAATCGATGGTTTGTTGGGTGAACCATGGAATTTGGACAGCGTTGAGCATCGACAAGATAACATAGACGAAGAAATAGCCAGCGATAAATGAAGCAAGAGCTCCTAGTACGCTGTCTAAGACACTGCCGATATTTGTGGCATGAGGATTTTTGGATGGGATCCAGCTTTTAAAGATTTTAACAACTGTTCTTCCAATGAATAAAATGATAAAGAACGCTAAGAAACGGAAAATCATTAAATTCGTTTCAGTTGTTAAGCTTGTTTGAATTTGTTGACCAGTGAATTGAATATATAGCCAATTTCCAAATGGATTTTGTAAGAAAATAGCCACCATAAAAACAATAGCACCGAAAATCAAATTAATGATATAACGGGTAAATCCCGTTTTATAGCCGTTAAAAGCTTGCCATGCTAAGTAAGCAAGGACTATTAATGTTACAATCATATTTTTTTCTCCTTTGGCGTACATTATACCCTATATTAAGTCGGTTAGGCTTTGACGATTGCAAGAAAATACTTCATAATTGTAGAGATAGTTTAGCTTTACTAAACCGTGATTTTGTCGTTAAATGATAAAGTGTGAAACACGGTTTCACGGGGGAAATATGAATCCTGAACAATTCGACCAAGAGTTAAAAAAACATAATTTTGAATTAACTCAAGAACAAAAAGAACAATTTAAAATTTACTTTACTAAATTAGTTACTGCCAATGAGCATGTTAATTTGACTAGAATTACCGAAGAAGAAGATGTTTATTTAAAGCATTTCTTTGATAGTTTGACGCCGCTTTTTACTTTTAAGAAAGTTTTTGTCGAAGGAGCAACTCTTTGTGATGTAGGTGCTGGTGCTGGTTTTCCTTCAATTCCATTGAAGATTTTGATGCCTGGCCTTAAAGTTACGATTGTTGATTCACTCGCTAAGCGTCTTACTTTTTTAAAGGATTTAATTGCCAAGCTTAATCTTAGTGATGTTAATTTAGTTCATGGACGTGCAGAAGATGTAGGTCAAAATAAGTTATATCGTGAAAAATTTGACTTGGTCACTGCTCGAGCAGTTGCTAATATGACCGTTTTAAGTGAATATTGCCTTCCTTTAGTTAAAAAAGATGGCTATTTTGTTGCCTTAAAGGGTCCTAAGGCGGAAGATGAACTTGAAAATAGTAAAAAAGCTTTGCAAGTTTTAGGTGGAAAATTAATCGATGAAGAAGAACTTACTTTGCCTGATACTAATGAAGAAAGAACCTTAGTCTTAGTCAAGAAAGTTAAGTTAACACCTAAGAAATATCCACGACAAGCGGGTACACCGCGTCGTAAGCCAATTAAATAGTGGGGGGACTTATCATGTCACTTTTTTCATTTGGTAAACATCAAGAAGAAATTCCAAAAAATAAGCAAATTCAAGATATTGAATTAAGCAAAATTCAACCTAATCGTTTTCAACCAAGACGTCAATTCTCAGATGAATCAATTAATGAATTGGCTCAAACTCTTGATAAAGAAGGGCTTCTTCAACCAATCGTAATTCGTGAAATTGATAATGGTTATGAAATTATCGCTGGTGAAAGACGTTTTCGCGCAGCTAAAAGTTTAGGCTGGAAAAAGATCCCAGCAATTGTTAACAATATGGATGACGATCAAGCAGCTTCACTAGCTTTGATTGAAAATTTACAACGTGAAAACTTGAATCCAATTGATGAGGCGGAAGCTTATACTCATTTGATGAAGCTTAACAATTTAACTCAAACTGAGTTAGCTAAAGATATTGGTAAGTCTCAGTCTTATGTAGCCAATAAATTGCGTCTTCTTAAATTGACTCCTAAAGTGCAAAATTATTTGGCAAGTGGTGATATTACTGCTCGCCATGGTCGTGCCCTTGTAGGTTTAAGCGAAAAAGATCAAGGCCGAGTTGTTGATGAAGTTTTAAAGAGTAGTTTGAACGTTAAAGAAACAGAAGCAATCGCTCGTGATGTTGACGGTTATTTTGCTAGAAAAGAAAAATCCGAAAATAAGCAAAGAGTTGTTAACCGTATTCCTAAGGATCTTAAGGTTCAAATCAATACTATTAAGCAAGCTGTTAAATTGGCTAAAGACTCAGGTATCAAAGTTAAGGTTCAAGAAAATAATGACCCAGATGATTATAGGATCACTATTGAATTAAAAAGAAAGTAGAGGGTAGGGAAAATTATGGTAAATGTAATTTCGGTTGCTAACCAAAAAGGTGGCGTTGGTAAAACAACGACAACTATTAATTTAGCAGCCTCTATTGCCGACCGTGGTTACCGCGTCTTAATTGTTGATATTGATCCTCAAGGAAACGCAACTTCTGGTTTAGGGATTGAAAAATCAGAGATTGACCAGGACATTTACAACGTTTTAATCGATGAAATCCCTTTGAAAGATACAATTCATCATACCTCAACTAAGAAATTGGATATTGTTCCAGCAACCATTAATTTATCAGGTGCGGAAACAGAATTAATCAGTATGATGGCTCGTGAAACGCGTCTTAAATCAGCTCTAGATACTGTTAATGATGACTATGATTTTGTTTTTATTGATTGTCCGCCTTCATTGGGTCAACTTTCAATCAATGCATTTACAGCTTCTGACTCAATTTTGATTCCTGTTCAAAGTGAATATTACGCTATGGAAGGTTTAAGTCAGCTCTTAAATACTATCCGCTTGGTTCAAAAGCACTTTAATAAAGATTTGGGCGTAGAAGGCGTATTGCTAACTATGCTTGATGCCCGTACTAACCTAGGCGCAGAAGTGGTTAAAGAAGTTCAATCTTACTTTAACAAGAAAGTTTATAAGACAATTATTCCAAGAATTACCAAGTTGGCTGAAGCTCCAAGTTATGGCCAAGCAATTACGGAATATGCACCACGTTCACGCGGTGCGAAAGTTTATGATGATTTAGCAAGGGAGGTGCTTAAAGCTCATGGCAAGAGACTCCAAAAGTAAAGAAACAAGAAAAAAAGGCGGATTAGGTCGTGGTATTGAAGCCTTATTTGAAGATGAACCACAAATTGAAGAAACTACTCCTGAAGAAGAAGTGCAAGATATTTCTTTAGATGAAATCCGTCCTAATCCTTATCAACCAAGAAAGAATTTTGACGATAAGAGTTTAAAGGAATTATCTGATTCAATTAAAGAAAACGGTGTTTTTCAACCAATTATTATTCGCAAGTCAGTAAATGGCTATGAAATTATTGCTGGTGAAAGACGTTATCGTGCTTCTAAACTTGCTAAAAAGACGACTGTTCCAGCAATTATTCGTCAATTTGATGAGAGCCAAATGATGGAAGTTGCAGTTCTTGAAAACTTGCAACGTGAAGACTTGACTCCTTTAGAAGAAGCTCAAGCTTATGAAATGCTTCAAAAAAATCTTGGTTTAACTCAAGAAGAAGTTTCTAAGCGTATGGGCAAGTCACGTCCATATATTGCTAACTATCTTCGTTTATTAACCTTACCAAGTAAAACCAAGCGACTTTTGCAACATGGCGAATTATCCATGGGACAAGCAAGAACTTTGCTTGGATTGAAAGATAAAGACAAGATTGATGATGTTGCTAAGCGTGTGGTTAAAGAAGGGATGCCAGTTCGCAAGGTTGAAGCTTTGGTATCTTCAATTAATTCTAAAAAGCCACGTAAGAAGACAGCTCGTAAATCTGCTTTTATTCGTGCTAGCGAAAGTCAACTTTCTAATAAATTTGGCTCAAGCGTTAATATTTCTGAAAGCAAAAAAGGTAAAGGACATCTTTCAATTGACTTTGCCTCAACCGATGAATTAAATCGAATTTTAGATATTTTAGGCGTTGATCTAGATGATTAAAAATGATTTATATGATTTAGCTGATACGGTGCAAATGAAAAAGCCCCATGCATGTCAAACAAATGATTGGGAAATCTTGCGTTTGGGTGCGGATATTCGCTTAAAATGCATGGGATGCGGACGTGTTGTAATGATGCCTAGAGCTGAATTTAACCGTAAGGTAAAAAAGGTTTTAACTAAGGCAAATGATCCGGTAAATAAGAAAAAAGAGCAATATTTGCCAAAAGATCAAATCATGCGTCCAAATATTGGCTAAAATAAAAAGGTAATAATAATTAAAATTAATTAGTTTAGAAAAAGAGGAAGATTATGGCATTAACTGCTGGTATTGTTGGTTTGCCAAACGTTGGTAAATCTACTTTGTTTAACGCAATTACTAAAGCTGGAGCTGAAATGGCAAACTATCCATTCGCTACCATTGAACCTAACGTCGGAATGGTTGAAGTTCCTGACAAGCGTCTTGCAAGAATTCAAGAATTGATTCCTGCTAAAAAGATTGTTCATACTACTTTTGAATTTACTGATATTGCCGGTTTGGTAAAAGGTGCTTCAAAGGGTGAAGGTTTAGGTAACAAATTCCTTGAAAACATTCGTCAAACTGATGCAATTGTTCACGTTGTTCGTGCTTTTGATGATGACAACATTACTTCTGTAACCGGTAAAGTTGATCCAGAAGAAGACATCAACACTATTAACTTGGAATTGGCTATTGCTGACCTTGATGCTGTTAACCGTCGTATTAACAAGGTTAAGAAAATTGCTCAACAAGGTGATAAAGAAGCTAAGGCAGAAATGGCTGTTCTTGAAAAACTTCAGCCAGTTTTGGAAGAAGGTAACGCTGCTCGTTCAATTGACTTTAATAAGGATGAACAAAAGATTGTTAAGGGCTTGTTCCTTTTGACTTCTAAGCCAGTTATCTACGTTGCCAATATTGCCGAAAGCTCAATGGCTGATCCAGAAAGCGATAAGTACTTCCAAATCGTTAAGAAGCATGCTGAAAGTGAAAATGCTGAAGCATTGGGTATCAGTGCTGCTACTGAAGAAGAAATTGCTTCAATGGATGACGATGAAAGAAAAGAATTCTTAGAAATGGAAGGCGTTGAAGAATCTGGTTTGGATCGTTTGATCAAGGCTGCTTACCATATCTTGGGTCTTAGAACTTTCTTCACAGCTGGTGGTCCAGAAACTCGTGCATGGACTTTCCACGAAGGTATGAAAGCTCCTCAAGTTGCAGGTGTTATTCACTCAGACTTTGAACGTGGATTTATTCGTGCTGAAGTAGTTTCATTTGATGATTTAGATAAGTTTGAAACTATGCAAAAGGTTAAGGAAGCTGGTAAGCTCCGTCTTGAAGGTAAGGATTACGTGGTTCAAGATGGTGACATTATCGAATTCAGATTCAATGTCTAGGAGAGAAAATGGCTGAAGAAAAGAACGAAAATACAGCAAATATTGATCAATCTAAACAGGAAAAAATCAAGGCAAAAACTGAATCAGAAAATAAGGATGATGCAGTAAAAACTCAAAGTCCAGAAGAATTAAGGGCTGCTTTGAGCAATAAAAATGCTGATTACGTTTTCCGTTTACAAAAAGAATTAGAAAATCAAGGCAATATGTCATCTGAAGATGCTAAAGCTAAAGTTGATGCGCTTTTGCCAGAAATCGTTATTGCTCAACGTCATGGTCAACCTGCAAATGGTTTGTACATGGCTTCACCATCAATCAAAGCAAGTCAAATTTTGCATCCTACACAAAAGCCAAAAACTTTCATGGATATTCCATTCTGGCAAAGAGCTGTAGATAATGGCCTTTTATGGTTGGCAATTTTTATGGCTTTGTACGGTGTAATGGGTATGTTCACTACAGGAAAGAATCAAGCTGGTCAATATGGTGTATTGACAATCATCATTGTTGGTGTTGCTCTAGGTGTCTTGACTGCCAAATACAACGAATGGGTTATGCCTAATGGTCAAAAGAAGATTTCATGGATGCGTGTAATTTTGATTAGTGTGGCTTTGGTTATCGTTATGCTTGCTGCAACATTGTTGCTCCAATTACCAGCTCTTCAGGTTATCAACCCTGTATTACCAGGCATCGTTTACTTGATTATTGCAGCTATTTCTTATGGTGCAAGATACTTATTCCGTAGACAGTATCACATTATTGGTTCTGCATTTGGACAAACTTCAGTATCCAATAAGGGTAAGTAATTTGCTTGATAAGTGCAAATGATGTGAAATTTTGCAAAAATAGGTATAAACTTAATACTATATATAAAAAGGATAAATGAGATTGATCTCATTTATCCTTTTTTACAGCTATATATAGAGTGAGAAGAAAGAGGGGGCTTTTAATGATCAAAACACTGAGTAAATCAATCAGACAGTATAAAAAATTATCTTTACTGTCGCCATTGTTTGTTATCGGTGAAGTTATCATCGAAATGCTGATACCATATTTGGTCGGTGTTTTAATTGATAACGGAATTATGAAAGGAAATATGGGCTATATTCAAAAGTATGGTTTACTTTTATTAGTTCTTACCATTGTTTCCTTAATTTTAGGTGCAAGTGCCAGTTACGTATCAGCACATGCGGCAGCTGGATTTGCGGCTAACTTGCGTAAAGATATGTTTTATCACATGCAAGATTATGCTTTTGAAAATATCGATAAATTTTCAAGTGCTAGTTTGGTAACGCGTTTGACTACTGACGTTAACAACGTTCAAATGGCCTACCAAATTATTATCAGAATTGCGGTAAGAGCACCAATGATGTTGATTGTTTCTGTAATTATGTCAATTATCATTAGTCCACGCTTGTCTTTAATTTTCTTAGTAATTGCACCAATCTTTGTAATTATTTTAGGTTTGATTATTAAATCAGCTTACCCTTATTTCCCTAAGATTTTTAAAGGCTATGACCGTATGAACCAAGTCGTTCGTGAAAATGTTCGTGGTATTCGCGAAGTTAAGACCTATGTTCAAGAAAAGCCACAAATTGATAAATTTGAAAAGTCATCAGGCTTTATCTACAAGCTTTTCTCAACGGCACAAAAGATTATTTCTTTAAATGCATTGGTAGTTGCAGCTGTTTTGAATATCGCAACTTTGGCTATTTGTTGGTTTGGTGCTAAAGAAATTGTTGGCGGCAATCTTCAAACAGGTCAACTTGTTTCAATGTTTTCATATTCAAACTCAGTTCTTTTCAGTTTGAACATTTTAGCAATGATTGCTACACAATTGATTATTTCAGGTGCTAGTGGTCGTCGTATTGCTAACGTAATTACTGAAAAGCCAGCAATTGAAAATCCAAGAAAGCCACTTAAGACTGTTACAAATGGTGAAATCTTGTTTGATCATGTTAACTTTAAATATGATCCATCAGATAAGGCTTTGGCTTTGAACGATATTAATTTGCATATTAAACCTGGTGAAACGATTGGTATGATCGGTGAAACTGGATCATCAAAATCAACCTTGGTTTCAATGATTCCGCGCTTATACGATGTAACTTCAGGTGCTGTTCGTGTAGCGGGACACAACGTTAAATCATACGATCTTAAGACGTTACGTGATAACGTTGCGATGGTTTTACAAAAGAATGTTTTGTTCTCAGGTACTATTAAGGAAAACCTTAAATGGGGTAACGAAAATGCTACCGACGAACAAGTCATTGCAGCAGCCAAAATTGCTCATGCTGACGGCTTTATTCGTGAAATGCCAGATGGTTATGACACAATGGTCGAACAAGGTGGTAATAACGTTTCAGGTGGACAAAAGCAAAGAATTACTATTGCGCGTGCCCTTCTTAAGAATCCTAAGATTTTGATTTTGGATGATTCAACTTCAGCTGTTGATACCAACACTGAACGTGAAATTCGTCAGTCTTTGGCTAAAGACATGCCTGAAACAACTAAGATTATCATTTCACAAAGAATTGTTTCAATTAAAGATGCTGACCGTATCATCGTTATGAATCACGGTAAGATTGAAGATATTGGTACTCACGAAGAACTTATTAAGCGTAACAAGCTTTATAGTTCAATTGCTGAATTCCAAGAAGAAAACGGAAAGTAGAGGTGACAGATTTTGGATCAAGCAGCAAATAAAATTGATATGAAGGGTCACCGTTCAAAAACCTTAGGCCGTTTATTAAAATTAGTTCTTACTACTAGTCCTTGGATGTTTATCGTTTCAACGATAACAATTATTTTAGCAGCAGCTTCTAACGTTATTGGTACGCTTTTTATTGAAAGATTGATCAATAACTATATCATGCCGCTTGTTAAACAAGTTCAACATCATCAGACTCCTAACTATGGTCCATTAGCATACGCGATTGCCGTTATGTTTGGCATTTACGCAATTGGTTTTATTTCTAACTACCTTTTCAACATGTTAATGGGTGTTTTGGCACAAAAGGTTCAATTCCGTGTCCGTAACGAAATGTTTAGTCACATGGAAAGTTTGCCAATTGCTTACTTTGACCAAAACGACTATGGCGATATCATGTCGCGTTATACTAATGATATCGATACTTTGATGCAAATGATTTCACAGTCGATTCCCCAGTTTACTAACTCCGCTTTGACTTTGATTTTCGTTATTGTTGCGATGTTTAGTTTGAGTTGGCAATTAACTGTCTTCTCATTTATCGTCTTTGCACTTTCATTTGGTATCGTTCGTTTCTTGACTAAGAGATCAAGTCATTATTTCCAAGTTCAACAAAAGAAGCTTGGACAAATCAATGGTTATAACGAAGAAATGCTTAATGGTTTAAAGGTCATTAAGGTTTTCTCACATGAACCAGAAACTAAAGAAGGATTTGACGCTTACAATGAAGAATTGCGTCAAGCTTCAGGTAAGGCCAACACTTACTCAACTATCTTGTTCCCAATCATGGGTAACATGGGTAATTTGCTTTATGTTTTAATTGCATTCTTTGGTGGAGCAGCAGCAATTAATAATTGGGCTCCACTTACCTTAGGTGCTATTGCTTCTTTCCTTCAATTATCAAGACAGTTTAGTATGCCAATTGCTCAAATTTCTCAGCAATTGAACTCAATTGTTATGGCTTTGGCTGGTGCTAGAAGAATTTTCCAATTGGAAGATCAAGCTTCAGAAGAAGATGACGGAACAGTTACTATTTCTCGTGATAATAATGTTGAAGGTGCATGGAACTGGAATATCCCACAAAAAGATGGTTCATTCAAGAAGGTTCCTGTACGTGGTCACATTGTCTTTGACCATGTTAACTTCTCATATGTTCCTGAAAAGCAAATTTTGCATGATATTTCAATTAATGCAAAACCAGGCATGAAGGTCGCCTTAGTTGGTGAAACGGGTGCCGGAAAGACAACAATTTCCAACATGCTTAACCGTTTCTACGAAATTGATTCAGGAACTATCACTTATGATGGTATTCCGATTAAACAAATTAAGAAGGACGATCTTCGTCATTCTCTTTCAATCGTTTTGCAGGAAACTCACTTGTTCACAGGTACTATTATGGATAATATCCGTTTCGGTAATCCTGATGCTAGTGATGATGAAGTTTACCAAGCTGCAAAACTTTCTCACGCTGATGAATTTATTCATGAACTTGATGATGGTTATGATACTGTCATCGATGGTGATGGTGGCGATCTTTCACAAGGTCAAATGCAGCTTTTGAGTATTGCCAGAGCGATGATCGCTGACGAACCTGTAATGATTCTTGACGAAGCAACTTCAAGCATCGATACTCGAACTGAAAAGATGGTTCAAGCTGGTATGGATAACCTTTTGGCAGGAAGAACAAGTTTTGTTATTGCCCACAGATTATCTACAATTGTTAACTCTGATCTTATTTTGGTTCTTGATCATGGTCATATTATTGAAGCAGGAAATCATGATCAATTGATTAAGGAAAAGGGTTACTACTACGAACTCTATACAGGTAAAAAAGAAATTCAATAATTTCACTGAGAACTAGGATTATATCCTAGTTTTTTTTATTTTTTTGTTAAAAGAAAGCCCTAGTTTTAGCCTTATTTAGCAAAATAGGTAAAATATAATTAAGCATTCTGCTAAACTATACATAGACGAATTTTTGAATACAATTGATTATTAAATAAAAAGAGAGGGGTTTTCTTCTTGAAAATCTTAGTTGTTGATGACGATAAAGAAATCGTAGAATTATTAAGCATCTACTTAAAGAATGAAGGTTATGAACCTGTTACTGCTTATAGCGGCAAGGAAGCAATTACCAAATTGTCAACTACACCTGATATTGCTTTAATGATTTTGGATGTAATGATGCCTAATATGACAGGTATTGACGTAATCAAAGAAGTTAGAAAAGATTCAGATATTCCCATTATTATCGTTTCTGCTAAGACAGGCGATATGGATAAGATCCAAGGTCTTATCACGGGTGCCGATGATTATGTTTCTAAGCCATTCAATCCACTTGAAGTTATGGCTCGTGTTCGTTCACTCCTTAGAAGAAGCCAAAAACAAGTTAAGGATGAAAAGCCTGATGTTCTTGAAGTTGGTCCATTAGTAATTAATCGCGATTCTCATGAAGTAAAAACAATTGATGGTAAAACTATTCAACTAACCGCTTTGGAATTTGGAATTTTATACTTGCTTGCTAGTCATCCAAATCGTGTATTTTCAGCTGATGAAATTTTTGAACGCGTATGGCAACAAGAATCAATTGTTTCTGCCAAAACCGTTATGGTTCACGTTTCTCACCTTCGTGATAAGATTCAAAAGGCAACTGATGGCGAAGACGTCATTCAAACTGTTTGGGGCGTTGGCTACAAAGTTGAGGCTTAATGAATGAAAAAAGAGCGCGTTAAGCTTACAGGTACAGAAAAAAGCGAATTATTTGCAGAAGCAGTAGTAACGATTGTATTACTGCTTTTACTTAATTTATCGATAATTATTTTGATTCACTTGGCTATTTTGCAAGATGAAAGTTTAGTAAATGGCATTTACTTTTTGAAAAAGACGATTACTTTTTCTGGCAATTATCATCTTTGGTCTTGGCAACGAATTTTTATCATTATTATGGGATTTGGTGATTTAATCGTTCTGTATTGGCGCTTGATTCGTCGTTATCATCAAATGCAACTTAGACATGTGATTTCTGAATTGCATTATATTGCAGACGGTCACTTTGATCATCGAATTTCATTTGCAGTTAGATCTGATTTGCAAAGAGTAATCGATTCAATTAATTCTTTAGTTGATAGTACGGTGAATTCAATTAATGAAGAAAAAGCAATCGAAAAGTCTAAAGATGAATTAATTACCAACGTTTCACATGATATTAGAACGCCACTAACCTCAATTATTGGTTATTTGGGTTTGTTGAAGACAGGTAATGTGGGTCCGGAAGATCAGGCAAAGTATATCAACATTGCTTATACCAAGGCCGAACAAATGAAGTCTTTGGCAAATGATCTATTAGAGTATACGACTTTAAAGTCAAACACAACTAAATTAAATTTAGCTCCGCTTCATATTTATTCAATGCTTGAGCAGGTTGAAGCTGGGTTTGAGTTAGAGGCTGAAAAGAAGGGGATTTCTTTTGATGTGGAAACACGACCGAAGAATTTGACCATCAAGGCTGACCCAGAAAAATTAGTCCGTGTTTACAATAATTTGATTAATAATGCTTTTAAGTATGGTACGGGCGCAACCAAGATTAAATTAATTGCTAATTTAGTTAATAAGCAAACTGTGGAATTGCGTGTGGAAAATAATGGTGCGCGTATTCCCGAAAAGTCGCTTAAGAAAATTTTTGAACGCTTCTATCGCGTAGAAGGTTCAAGAAATATAAAAACTGGTGGCACAGGCTTAGGCTTATCGATTACTAAAAGCGTGGTTGACTTGCATCATGGAACGATTCGCTGCGAATCTAATGATAATTGGACAAGTTTCATCATTCGTTTGCCTTTGGACCCTAGCAAGGTTTAGCTGTGTTATAATTTTGAATGTAATATTATTAACTACTCGAGGGGTATAACATGAGCATTTCTTTAAATACCTGTATTTTAATTTTAAAAGAACATCATTTGTTGAAGTCGAGTGCAGTTCAAGATACTGTAGCTACTAAGATGGAATACGTATCATACGACTCACGTGATATTCAAACTAATACATTATTCTTCTGCAAGGGAGCAGGATTCAGACCAACTTACTTATCAATGGCTAAGGACAACGGAGCAATTTGTTATGTTGCTGAACAACCTTATCCAGAAGGTAAAGGTATGCACGCTTTAATCGTTCGTGACGTTTCTAAGGCTATGGCTCTTTTATCAGCTGCATTCTTCCGTTTCCCACAAGATGATTTATATGTTGTTGCCTTTACTGGAACAAAGGGAAAGACAACTTCTGCATACTTCCTTAAGGGTATGCTTGATCAAATGAATGGTGGCCGTACTGCCCTCATTTCTTCAGTAAATGACATTGTTGGTACAAAACCAGAAGATAGTTTCAAGTCAAGTTTAACTACACCTGAAAGTTTGGACTTATTCCGTGATATGCGCCGTGCTGTAGATAATGGCATGACTCACTTGGTAATGGAAGTTTCAAGTCAAGCTTACAAGAAGAATCGTGTCTTTGGTTTGACTTATGATTTAGGATTTTTCTTAAACATTACGCCTGATCATATTGGCCCTAATGAACACCCTAACTTTGCGGATTATCTTCATTGTAAGTTGCAATTAATGGTAAATTCACGTAAATGTATTATTAATGCTGAAAGTGATCATTTCGATGAAATTTACGCAGCTGCCACTACAACTACTAACCCAGACAGTATTTACTTGTTTGCTAGTGAAAACTTTGAAAATCCTAAGTTGAATGTTCCAATCGACTTCAGATATGCTTCACAAGAAACTGATATGCGTGAAACTCGCTTTAAGTTATTCTGTGCAAGCGATAAAGCTAAGCAATTGCCAATTAATGGCGATTACACTTTGCAAATGATTGGTAACTTTAACGAATCAAACGGAACCGCTGCTATTATTGGTGCCGGTCTTGCTGGTATGGATCATGATGGTTGTGCTAAGGGAATTCGTCACGTTACTATTCCAGGTAGAATGCAAACTGAGATGACCAAAGAGCACGGTATAGTTGTTGTTGACTATGCTCATAACAAGGCTTCAATGATGGCTCTTATGAGCTTTATGCAAAGCGAATTCAGTAATCCTAAGATCATTGTCGTTGTTGGTGCTCCTGGTGATAAGGGTGTTTCACGCCGTCCAGGCTTCAGCGAAAGTTTAACTGCTTATGCTGATAAGGCATTTTTGACAACCGATGATCCAGGATTTGAAGATCCACAATCAATTGCCGAAGAAATCGATTCAGGTATTGATCACTCCAAGTGTGATGTAACTATTGAACTTGATCGTGAAAAGGCTATTCATGATGCAATTGCTATGGCTGGCAAAGATGATGTTGTCTTAATCTGTGGTAAGGGTGCCGACGCTTTCCAAAAGATTCGTGGCGTAGATACACCATATCCATCTGATATCGTGGTTGCTCAAAGAGTAATTAATGAATTAGAAGGCCAAAAAGAACATTTTAGAAATTAAGAGTTGATACGATGAAGCACTTTTTTAGTATTATCGGTGGGATGGGAACCATTGCCACTGAAAGTTATGTGCGTTTAATTAACCACCGTGTTAAGATTGCGCGCGACCAAGATTATTTAAATTATATTTTGGTAAATGATGCTCAAGTTCCTGATCGAACAGCTTATATCAAAGATCATAGCAATCCTAACTTTTATCCAGCATTAAAAGATGATGTTGAAGGACAAGATAAATTAGGAACAGACTTTTTGGTAATGCCATGCAATACTGCGCATTATTTCTATGATGATCTTGCTGCACTTACTGATAAGCCATTTTTACATATGATGCGTATCGCAGTGCATAATTTTATAGATAATTATCCTGATGAAACTAAGATTGGGTTAATTGCCACTGAAGGCTCAATTTATGATCACTTATATGCCGATGAAATTAAAAAAGTCGGCCGTAAGGTAGAATTAGGTGGGCCAGAAATTCAACCTATGGTTAATGAATTGATCTATTCGGATATCAAAGAAAAAGGCGTCGTAGATCATGATTTATATCATAGTATTTTGAAGACAATGCATGATAAGTATGGCTGCAACGTCATTTTGTTAGGCTGTACTGAATTATCTTTAGCACAAGAAAAGGCTCCAGATCATCCATATAACGTGATTGATCCGCAATCTATTATTGCTGATGTTTCAATTGAATTAGCTTTAAAGATTCGTAACGGTATGGATCCCAAAGAAGCTTGTGCAAAATATATGTATAAGTAAAATCAAAAACTCTAGGGGGCAACTTCTAGAGTTTTTTGATGAAATGTTAAAATAATATAAACGTGAATTTTAAAGGGAGATAAAAATGGCTAGAAAAAAGAAGTTTCCAAAAGGAAAATCAATGATCGGCGTTGGTGCATTAAATGAATTGAAGCCTCAAAACGATAACTTTGTAATTAAGGTAAGAAGCTTAATTGATGCCAATCCTGAAGTGATGGCCAACCAAACTATTATGAAGTTTTTGGAACTGGCTTTATTTAGAGCAAATGAAGGCGAACCAGTTAATGAAGTTGCTAAAACTTTAGATGATGAATTATCAGGCTATTTAGTAAAAAATGGTTTCAAAGCGCCTAAAGGTGTTCAAGGATTACAAAGAGAATTAAAGCAATATACTGAAGTTTTATAATTAAAAATGCAGTCGATTGACTGCATTTTTAATTATTTAGAGGAATAGATATGAAAAACAATAAATTTCTATTTTTAAAATCATTTTTAGTTGGTGTAATTATTACCTGGGTAATTTTAACAGTAGGTGTACTTGTGAAGACCGGATTTCATCTAGAACTGTTTACTGGCAAAAATTTACCAATTGTTATTGGCATATATCTTCTTGTAGGTTTGATTTGCGGGGGATGCTTTGGGGCATTTATTCGGATAATTAAAAAGTAAATTTAAGGCTGAATAGTAATAAATCATATAGAAAATTATTTAAAGCTTTATACGTTTATATCAAGTGTTTTTCTAATATTGGCGTGGACTTTCAAATTCATATGATAATCAAAA
>NZ_BALY01000024.1 GCF_000615445.1 Lactobacillus hamsteri DSM 5661 = JCM 6256
CTTTCTTATTCTTTTTCATCTTTTTGAGCTGCCAAGTGATTAATTGGTCCCCATTTTGAACCGACTTCGATAGGGTGAGAAATAGCTTCGTAAGTAAAGTCTTTAGCGATTTTTACGCTATCAAGCAAGTTGGTGCCTTTAGCAAGTTCAGCTGCGATAACCGCAGATAAAGTGTCTCCAGTTCCATTTACGCGGTCAGTTTTAAAGTAGGGCTTGGTGAAAGTATAAAATTCGCCATTTTCTGTAAGAAGGAGATCAGTAACTTCTTTTTCATTGCCGTCATGGCGACCTTTCATAAGCACGTTTTTCGCACCCATTTTTTGAAGCATTTTTGCACCTTTTTTGACTTCGTCTAAACTATTTAATTCTAGGCCAGTTAATTTGCGTTGTTCATAAAAATTAGGCGTAATTACATCAGCTAAGGGTACTAATCTTTTAATAAAAGTATTGTAAGAGTCGTTGTCCATCAAGGTGTTGCCATGCTTGGTCGAAATCACAGGATCAATGACGATTTTTCCGAAATCATATTTTTCCAAATTATCGGCAACGCAATTCATAACTTTTGAATCAGCAACCATGCCGGTTTTAGCAGCTTTAATATCAAAATCATCTGCTAAAACGTCAAATTGTTTTTGAATAAAATCAATGGGCATAACCTGTTGAGCATAAATTCCAGTTGTGTTGCCAGCTACTGCGGCAGTCATTAAGCCCATTCCATAAACTCCGCGAGCAAAAAATGAATGTAAATCAGCAGGCATTCCCGCACTGCCATCGCTATCGTTTCCTGCAATTGTGACGGCTATTGTTTCTTTTTTCATTATGAATACCTCGTTATTATATTTGTCTATTTTCTTTTACATAGAGTATAGCAATAATTGCTTCTATGTTTATTAAAAGTTAACTGAAAAAAGTTGTGTACTAATAATTTTTTTGTGTTACACGTGAAACTAAAAAGCAATGTGAATTCAATTTCCAGTTGCATGAATATAACATGATACTCTATAATGCTATAATTATGGATGTATGATAACGATTACATAATGAGGTGAAAATATTGACACACGATCGAATTGTAGCGCTTGATGGTCCTTTGAATTTTCGTGATGTAGGCGGCTATAAAAATAATAAGGGACAAGGCGTTAAATGGAATAAAATTTATCGTTCAGATTCTTTAAGCTCTTTATCTGTCAAGGATAAGATTAAGCTCGTTAGACGCAAAATTACAGTCGATTGCGATTTACGCTCAAATTATGAAAAAAACTCTTCTCCAGATGATTTATGGTCTGGCGTAAAATATGTTGATGTTCCTATTTATTCAGATGATCCTGGAAAGGATAAAAGTACGAATAAGCTTTACCGCTTTGTTCATCATATTCCGGATTTAAAAGACAATTTTATTGGACAAATTTATCAACGAACTTTACTTAACACACATAGTCAGGAAGAATTTTCAAAAGTATTTGCGGAACTTTTGGAATTACCTGCTGATGAAGGCTTGGTTTATCATTGTAGCGCCGGAAAAGACCGAACAGGCATGACATCGGCTCTTGTTTTGATGGCTCTTGGCGTAAATGATGATACTATTGCACGTGATTATTTGTTGACGAACGAACTTTACGATTTCGCAGTTTCTAGGAATTTACCAAGCAATGATGATATTTCTGCAATGGTTGCTAAAATGAATGTTACTAAGGGAGAAGGAACGGCAATTTTAGGAATTACAGAAACTATTCGTAAAGGTTGGGGGAGTTTCGATTCGTTCTTTAAAAAAGAACTTGGTTTTAGCCAATATGACTTGGATCAATTACGAAAAATGTATTTAGAATAGGATGAAATATGGTAACTTTATCAGATGTAGCTAAAGAAGCAAACGTTTCTAAGATGACGGTTTCACGAGTAATCAATCACCCTGAACAAGTAACTGAAGAGTTAAGAGGACTTGTCCAGCAAGCGATGGAGACACTTGACTATCATCCCAACTCCGTTGCGCAGGCTTTAGTTAACAACCGCAGCAATGTAGTTAAATTCATTACTTTGGAAGATATTGATACTACTGAACCATATTATATGAATTTGTTGTTTGGATTTGCGCAAGGGCTAACTAAGAAGCAATATGCTTTGCAATTAGTGACTGATCCTAAGCAAATCGGTCAGGGCCGGGCTGATGGATATTTAATTACAGGTGCACGAAATGAAGATTATGAATGGTTTGATAAATTGAAAAAACCATTTGTTTTGTTTGGTGAAAATCATCGCGGTTATGATTTTGTTGATACAGATAATCAGTCTGGTGAACGCATTGCGACGGAATATGCTTTATCGCGTTTATATAAACGAATTATTTTTGTGGGAATTGATGTGAAAGAACCATTTGAGTATTCTCGTGAAGCTGGATATATTAATACGCTCCAAAAGCATCAAATGATTCCGCAAATTTATCGAGTTGGCAATCATAGTCATGAAGCTCAAAAATTGATTAAAGACAATTTTAAGGAATTAAAAAAGGATACTTGCTTTATTTGTGCAAGTGACAGAATCGCGGTGGGCGTAATTAGGCAACTGCAAAAAGAAGGAGCGCGAATACCTGATGATTTCGGGGTGATTGGCTTTGATGGCGTATTTTTAGATCAAGTTTCTAATCCAAAATTAACGACAGTTAAGCAATCAATTTTTAAAATGGGTGACTTGCTGGCTAATATGCTTTTACAAAAAATTGCTCAATCGGGTTCCCCACAGGGAGAAATAATGATTGAACCGACATTAGTTCGGCGCGAAACAACAAGATAGAAATGAAGGCATCTAGATTAATTTCTAGATGCTTTTTTGATACCGATAACAAGCAACTTACTATTGTAAGCGATTCCTTCTATAAGCTAGACTGTGAATGGAGGAAAAAATTATGGCACATTGGTATGATCACGCAATTATTTATCAAATTTATCCTAAGTCTTTTCAAGATACCAACAATGATGGTATTGGCGATCTTAAAGGAATTAAAAAACGAATTCCATATTTAAAAGAATTAGGTATTAATGCTATTTGGTTAAATCCGGTTTTTGTCTCACCACAAGTTGATAATGGCTATGATGTTTCAAACTATTTTGCTATTGATCCTGCAATGGGAACGATGGAAGATATGGATGATTTAATTAAAGCTTGCCACAAAGCAGGAATTCACGTAATTATGGATTTCGTTTTAAATCATACTTCAGATCAACATCCTTGGTTCCAAGATGCAATTAAGGATCCTAATAGTATTTATCGCGATTATTATATTTTTGCCGGAAAAAATAATCGGCGTCCCAACAATTGGGGAAGCTTCTTTGGTGGCAGCGTATGGGAAAAAGATCCGGCTGGTACAGGAGAGTTTTATTTCCACTTATTTGACAAACGCATGCCTGACTTGAACTGGAAAAATCCAGAGGTTCGACATTCAATGCTTGAAGTTGCAGAATATTGGCTTGAAAAGGGTATTGATGGTTTACGTCTTGATGCTTTTATTCATATCGGCAAAGCAGATTTAAGACAAAATTTCCCAACTAGCAATAATAGTGATGATCCGGTAGTAGCTGAACCATTTTTTGCAAATTTGCCTCAAGTTCAGGAGTGGCTTCGTCCGTTTTGTGAACGAATTAAGCAAGATTATCCAGATACTTTGCTTTTGGGAGAAGCAGCAAGTGCAAATGTAAATTTGGCTGTTGATTATACTTCTCAACGCAATCATTTGATGGATAGCGTAGTAACCTTCCGGTACTTTACTGAAGATGACAGCCAAGTTGATCACAGCTTTTCAAGTGCATATCAACCTAAGCCGCTTGATATGACTGCTTTTAAACAAAATCAAACTATTTGGCAACAAACTTTAATGGGAGTTTCTTATCCAACTCTTTACTGGAGCAATCATGACATGGTTCGTCTTAGAACAAGAGTGGCAAAAAATGAAACTGAAGCGCGTAGTTTAGCTATGCTTATGTATTTGCAACGCGGTATTCCAATTATTTATTACGGTGAAGAATTAGGCTTGCAAAATTTGAAGTTTGAAAATGTTGAGCAATTTAATGATCAAACTGTAGCGCCCTTTGTTAAAGATGCAGAAAAAGCCGGCAAGTCAAAGCAAGAAGCAATTGATATGGTTAGCTTAGTTCATAAAATGCCAGCAAGAGGCCCAATGCCTTGGAATGATGAAGAAAATCATGGCTTTACTGAGGCTAAACCATGGCTTGATGGCGAGAAAGTTGACAATGCAACTGTTGCGGGTGAACTTGAAGACGATAATTCTACTTTGAGTTTTTACAAGGAACTTATTGCCTTAAAGAAGACGGATGTATTTCAAGATGGTAATTATTACCTTCTTTCAACTGATAAAAATTCGTATGTTTATGAACGTGATTTAAAAAATGAAAGAATTATTGTCGCTGTTTCTTTAAGTCCAGAAAAAACAACAATTTCTATACCGAAAGAATTTGATGAAGAAAAATTAGCGGCTGGGAATTATCAATTAACTAATGGCAAGTTAACTTTGATGCCATATGCGGGTGTTGTGTTGAAGAAAAATTAGGAAGAATGGAGAATTTAATATGCAATTAGCTGCTTTACGACACAGAAGTGAAAGTGAAGATTGTTTTGTTCTCGATCGTAATCGGGTGAGAGTACGTTTTCACACTGCAAAAGACGATGTAGAAAAAATAATTGTTCATTATGTTGATAACTACATGCCAACTACAGATACTGAATCTGTAGAAATGGAAAAAATCGGTTCAGGTGAAGTTAGTGATCATTGGGTTGCTACGCTTGAGGTTCCATATCATCGTATTAAATATACCTTTGAAGTAATTGGCAAAGATGGCGATCATAAAATTGTCGGTGATCGTGGAATTTATGATTTTAGTAAAGAAAATCTTGAAGCCGATGGTTCATACTTCCGAGTTCCATACTTCCATTTGATTGATATGGATAAAACTCCTGAATGGGTTAAGCATACCGTTTGGTATCAAATTTTCCCTGAACGCTTTGCTAATGGTGATAAGAGTAATGATCCTGCAAATACTAAACCTTGGAACCCTGAAGATCATCCCGGCCGAGAAGATTTTTACGGTGGTGATTTACAAGGCGTTCTTGATCATTTAGATTATTTGAAAAAATTAGGCGTAAATGGTCTATACTTTTGTCCAGTATTTAAGGCAAGTTCGAACCACAAATATGATACGGTTGATTATCTTGAAATTGATCCCGCCTTTGGTGATAAGGATCTTTTTGCCAAAGTTGTTAATGAGGCGCACAAACGTGGCATGAAAGTTATGCTTGATGCCGTCTTTAATCATATTGGTAAAAATTCAATGCAGTGGCAAGATGTTGTTGAAAGTGGTTCAAAATCACGATACGCAGATTGGTTCCATATTAATTCATATCCTGTTGAACCATATCGTAATCCATCTAAAGGTGAAGGCGAACCGCCTTATGAAACTTTTGCCTTTGAACCAGCAATGCCAAAATTGAATACCGCAAATCCAGAAGTTCAAGATTACTTGCTGGAAATTGCTACTTATTGGGTAAAATACTTTGATATTGACGCTTGGCGTTTAGATGTTGCTAATGAAGTTGATCACCATTTCTGGAAGAGATTCCATAAGGCTTTGGTAGCACTTAAGCCAGACTTTTACATTGTGGGTGAAATTTGGCATTCAGCTCGTCCATGGCTTAATGGGGATGAATTCTCAGGTGTTATGAATTATCCATTTACTCTGCAAGTTGAGGATCATTTCTTTGGGCATAAGATGAGTGCGAAGGCCTTGGTTGAACATTTAAATGATCAGTTAATGCTATATAGGGATGCCACAAATCAGGCAATGCTTAATACGTTAGACAGTCATGATACGGCAAGAATTTTAACTGTTGCTAATGATAATCAAGATTTAGCTTTGCAAGCAATGGCCTTTATTTTTACTCAGACAGGCAGTCCATGCATTTATTATGGTGATGAAATGGACATGAAAGGTGGCAATGATCCAGATTGTCGTAAGCCTATGGATTGGAGTAAGGAAGACGGACCTGTTTGGCAAAGAGTTCATAGCTTAATCAAATTCCGTTTAGATCATTCTGAAGTTTTGGGTAAAGGTACAACTTTGTTATCCGTAACAGAAAATGGCCTCATTAAGGTGGTTAGAAAGCAAAAAGAAACAATTATTGCTTACTTTAATACAACTAATAGTGACGTTGAAATTGATTTAGCTCCAAGTTTAAGTCAAGATTACCAAGATGGAAAATTAGCTAAAGATGGCTTTGCAATAGTAGTTAAGTAGTAATTTCATAGAAAAAGAAGTTAGGCGTTTGCCTAGCTTCTTTTTTATTGTTGCATCTTGATACCGTTAACAGGGGTTTTCATATTGTAAAGCGTTTTCAATCAAAGCATAATGTAAGCGTAAACAAAAGAGCACCTGATGGAGAAAAGATATGAAACGAATTTTTGAAATCGACCCTTGGAAGGTCGTAACTCATAAATTTAATAAAGATGATAAACGATTGCAAGAAAGTATGACAGCAATCGGTAACGACTACATGGGAATGAGAGGTAACTTTGAAGAAGGTTACTCAGGCGATAGCTTACAAGGAACATATTTAGCTGGTGTTTGGTTCCCTGACAAAACTCGTGTTGGTTGGTGGAAAAATGGTTATCCTGAATATTTCGGCAAGAGTATTAATGCCCCAAGTTTTATTGGGATCGGTATTACTATTAATGGTGAAAAGCTTGATTTAGCTAAAGTTAAATTCAGTGATTTTAATCTTTCACTTGATATGCATCAAGGTTTGCTTTCAAGAAGCTTCGTTTATGAAGGAAAAGATGTCAAAGTTAAATTTGAATTTGAACGTTTTCTTCATATTAGTCTAAAGCAAGCAGCATTGATTCAAGTTAAGGCAACCGTTCTTGAAGGACATGTCAAAATTGATTTTGATTCCACTTTAGATGGAACAATCATCAATGAAGATAGCAACTATGATGAACACTTCTGGATGCCAATTGATGAAGATTCTAAAGCTAAAACAATTCAAGTTGAAACCAAATCAAATCCATACAAGGTTCCACAATTCACAGTTTTATTGAAAGAAAGCTTACGTCATAACGGTGAAAAACTTGATGGTGAGGTTACTACTGATAAGGCAAAACTTGGTGAAAAGTTATCTGTTGAATTAGATCAAGGTCAAAGCTATGACTTGGAAAAAGACGTTATCGTTGTAACAAGTCGTGATGTTGAAGCTGTTGATCAAAAGCAAAATGCTAACGAGTTAATGGATAAGCTTCAATCTAAGAGCTTTGACGAAAACTTAGCGGATCATACAGCTGTATGGCAAAAGCGCTGGGAAAAGAGTGATGTAGTCATTGCAGGTGATGATGCCGCTCAACAAGGTATTCGCTTCAACATTTTGCAACTTTTCATGACTTACTATGGTGAAGATAAGCGTTTGAATGTTGGGCCTAAAGGATTCACAGGAGAAAAATATGGTGGCGCAACTTATTGGGACACAGAAGCTTATATCGTTCCAATGTACTTGTGTGTAACTAATCCCAACGTTACAAGAGCACTTCTTCAATATCGTCATGATCAATTGCCAGGTGCTTTCCATAATGCTAAGCAACAAGGTCTTAATGGTGCATTGTTCCCAATGGTTACCTTTAACGGTATCGAATGTCACAACGAATGGGAAATCACTTTTGAAGAAATTCACAGAAATGCTGATATCCCATTTGCGATTTATCAATACACTAATTACACTGGCGACGAAAGTTACGTAAAGAATGAAGGTATGGATGTTTTAGTCAATACCGCAAGATTTTGGGCAGATAGAGTTCACTTCTCCAAATGGCGTAACAAATACGTTATGCACGGTGTAACGGGACCTAACGAATACGAAAACAACGTTAATAACAATTGGTTCACAAGCACAATGGCAAGATGGCTTCTTCAATATACTTTAGAGCGTTTGCCAAAAGCAACTAAGGAAGCACAAGAAAGACTTCATGTCACTGACGAAGAAAAAGCTAAGTGGCAAGACATCGTAGACAAGATGTACTTGGGTGAAGATAAGAAGTTAGGAATTTTCTTACAACAAGATGATTTCTTAGACAAAGATATTCGTCCAGCAAGTTCAATTCCTGCTGAAGAAAGACCAATCAACCAACATTGGTCATGGGATAAGATTTTAAGATCACCATTCATCAAGCAGGCGGATGTTTTACAAGGTATCTACTTCTTAAACGATCGCTACACTAAGGAACAAAAAGAAAAGAACTTTGATTTCTATGAACCATTAACTGTTCATGAAAGTTCACTTTCTCCATGTATTCACTCAATCTTGGCTGCAGAACTTGGCAAAAAGAAGAAAGCTGTTGAGCTTTACGAAAGAACTGCTCGCCTTGACCTTGATAACTACAACAATGATACGGTTGATGGTTTGCATATTACTTCAATGAGTGGTTCATGGCTTGCAATTGTTCAAGGTTTCGCAGGGATGCGATATGATCATGATCAATTGAAATTCAATCCATTTGTTCCCGATAATTGGGATCATTACAGTTTCAAGATTAATTACCGTGATCGTTTAATTGAAGTTTATGTTGATCATGAAGAAACTAAGATCACTTTACTTAAGGGTGACGATCTTGAAGTTTTGGTTGAGGGTAAGAAATTAGACCTGAAAGAAGGCAAAACTGAATGCTTAAAGGATTAATTTTTGACTTAGACGGAGTGCTTACCGATTCAGCTCGTTTCCACTTAACTGCTTGGAATAACTTAGCCAAAGAATTGAATATCACTTTAAATGATAATCAGCTTGATTCTCTTCGCGGTATTTCAAGAATGGATTCATTGAATTTGATTTTAAAGTACGGCGGACAGGAAGATAAATATTCAGAAGCTGAAAAGGAAAAATTCGCTGCGGAAAAGAACACCAAGTTTGTTGAGCAAGTTGAAACAATGACGCCAAAGGATATTTTGCCTGGCATTCCTGAACTTTTAAAAGATGCAAAGGCACAAAATTTAAAGATGGTTATTGCATCAGCTTCTAAGAATGCGCCAAAGATTTTAAATCGTTTGGGCATTATGGATGAATTTGATGGCATCGTTGATCCGGCAACTCTTCATCATGGCAAGCCGGATCCGGAAATTTACGAAAAAGCACAAAAAATTGCCGGTCTTAAGGCTGATGAGGTAATCAGTTTTGAAGATGCCAAAGCGGGAGTTGAATCAATTAAGGCTGCCGGTCAATTTGCAGTTGGAATTGGCGATAAGGAGCTTTTAAAAGAAGCTGATTACATTGTTCCATCAACTGCAGAATTGAAGTTGAGCAAGATCGAAGAAGTTTTTGAAAGAAAGTAATAGAAAGTAGGGGGAAAGTATGGTTGAGGTTGATTTAAACCATATTTACAAAAAATATGAAGGCAATGATTTCTATTCAGTAAATGACTTTGATTTGCATATCAAAGATAAGGAATTCATCGTTTTCGTTGGTCCATCAGGTTGTGGTAAGTCAACTACTTTAAGAATGGTAGCTGGCTTGGAAGACATCAGTAAAGGTACCTTGGAAATTGACCACAAAGTTATGAACGATGTGGCACCAAAGGACAGACATATTGCTATGGTATTCCAGAACTACGCTTTGTACCCACATATGACCATTTACGACAATATGGCATTTAGCTTAAAGCTTCGTCACTATGACAAGAAAGAAATTGATAAGCGTGTTCACCATGCCGCAGATATTTTAGGTTTGAAAGAATATTTGGACAAGAAACCTGGAGAACTTTCTGGTGGTCAACGTCAGCGTGTTGCTTTAGGTCGTGCAATTGTTCGTGATGCACCAATCTTCTTGATGGACGAACCTCTTTCAAACTTGGATGCTAAACTTCGTGTTTCAATGCGTGCAAACATTGCCAAGCTTCACCAAAGACTTGGGACTACCACTATTTACGTAACTCACGACCAGACCGAAGCGATGACTTTAGCTGATAGAGTTGTGGTTATGTCAGTGGGTAAGGTTGAACAAATCGGAACTCCACTTGAAGTTTATAATCATCCAGTTAACCAATTTGTTGCTGGATTTATCGGTTCACCTCAAATGAATTTCTTCAATGTTCACTACAAGGATCAAAGAATTACTGATGGTAAGGGACTTAATATTGAAATTCCTGAAGGTAAAGCTAAGATGCTTGAACAAAAAGGCTATGCAGATAAAGACGTTGTCTTTGGAATTCGTCCTGAAGATATTCACTCTGAAGAAGCATTTTTGGAAACTTGGCCAAATGCCGTTGTGGAATCACAAGTTGTTGTTTCTGAGCTTTTAGGTTCAACAATTCAACTTTATCAAAAAGTGGACGGCACTGAATTTGTCGCAATTGTTAATGCTCGTGATTATCACAAGCCAGGCGACAAGGTAAAGATGGGCTTCGATGTAAACAAGGCTCACTTCTTTGACAAAGATACAACTAAGGCAATTGTTAACTAGTCTTAGTAATTAATTTAATTAAGCTTACAATTCGCAGACTGAACTGCTGTTAGTAAGGATATGTATTGTTTTGATTTTTTAGGAGGATAAAGTCATGAAGTTTTGGAAAAAATTGGCTTTAGGTAGTACTGCTGTTTTAGCTGCTATGTCACTTGCAGCTTGTTCAAATAACTCATCAGATTCATCATCAAGTTCTAGCAACAAGAAGGCTAACTTGACTCTTTGGGTAGATACCGAACAAGTTCCATACTACAAGCAAATTGCTAACGACTTTACTAAGAAGAATAAAACATTAAGGTTCGTGTTGTTCAAAGTCCAAATGGTTCAGCTAACGCAAAGACTGATGTTGGTAAGGACCCATCAAAGGCTGCTGATGTATTTGAAGTTCCTAATGATCAATTAGGTCAAATGGCCGAAGCAGGTTACATTAACCCACTTTCACCTTCTGCAACTAAAGATATTAAGGCAAACTACGTAAGCGAAGCTTCAACTGGTGTAACTTGGAAGGGCAAGATTTACGCATTCCCATACGCACAACAAGCTCAAACTATTTACTATAACAAGTCAAAGCTTTCAGCTAATGATGTAAAAGATTGGAAGACTTTAACTTCAAAGGGTGTAGTTGCTACAGACTTTACTAATGCATACGTAATGTGGCCAGTAATGTTCTCAGCAGGTACTAAGTTGTTTGGTGACAATGGTCAACAACTTAAGGGTTCAACCTTTAACTCACAACAAGGTATTAATGCTTTGAAGTGGTACGCAGCTCAAAAGGATAACAAGGGCGTAATGCAAACTTCAAATGCTTTGAACCAATTAAAGAAGGGTAATGCTCAAGCTATCTTAGACGGTCCTTGGAACGCAGCTAACATTAAGAAGATCTTAGGCAAAGACTTTGCAGTTGCTAAATATCCTAAGATTGAAGTTGGCGGCAAGTCAGTACAAATGGAAGCATTCCTTGGTATTGAAGGTTTCGCAGTTAACTCACACACCAAGAACGCTAAAGCTGCTTCAGATTTAGCTGCTTACATTACTAACAAGAAAGCACAATTGATTGCTCATAAAGAAGCCGGTCAAATTCCTGTATTGAAGGCAGCTGTTAACTCAAGCGCAGTTCAAAACGACCCAGTTGCTAAGTCAGTAATTGAAATGGCTAAACCAGGTAACTCAGTATTACAACCAATGCTTCCACAAATGGCAGCATTCTGGAATGGTTCAGCTCCACTTATCAGTGGTACTTATGACGGCAAGATTAAACCTGCACAATACAAGGCTCAACTTGCTAAGCTTGAAAAGAATATTGAAAAGAAATAATTAACTTTTAAAAGCATAAGCAAAGGTTGGTCAGTTAATTAGTCCAACCTTTTTGCTGGAGAAGGGGAGAAGTTATGTTTAGAAAGAAAAAGCATGTAGCTCCTAAAGCAACTTATCGAGAGGTATGGACTAAAGGCGATATTGCTACTAAATTATCATTCTTGATAATGGGTAGTAATGCCTTGGCCAACAAACAGTGGATAAAAGGATTAGCACTTTTACTATCCGAAGTAATTTTCCTTGTTTGGTTTATCTTCAGTGGTATTTCTGCTTTAAGCATGTTGGTAACGCTAGGTACAGATAAAACCAAAAAAGTTGTTTATGATGCTGCACAAGGTGTATATGTTACTAAACAACCATCAAATTCAGTTTTGATTCTGTTGTTTGGTGTGTTGGCTATAATTTTATGTATTGCCGTTATTTATCTTTACATTGTTAACTTACGTTCAACAAGACATAATTATATCTTGAAGCGTGATGGTGAACATATTCCAACTAATATAGAAGAAATCAAGAACTTGTTTGATATTCGTTTACATGCAACCTTGATGGCTGTTCCATTACTTGGTATTTTGTTCTTCACTATTTTGCCAACAGTCTTCATGATTTCGATGGCCTTTACCAATTATGACCGTCAGCACCCAATTGCCTTTTCTTGGACAGGCTTTAAGGCCTTCGGAAATGTTTTAAGTGGTGATTTAGCTGGTACTTTCTTCCCAGTTTTAGGCTGGACTTTGATTTGGGCAGTTTTAGCTACTGCAACTACTTTCTTCTTTGGAGTTTTGCTTGCCTTATTAATTGAATCCAAAGGAATTAAGCACAAGAGCTTTTGGAGAACGGTATTCGTTCTCGTATGGGCTGTGCCACAATTTGTATCTTTGTTAATGATGGCACAATTCTTAGATTATCAAGGTGCATTAAATAATATTTTGATGAATATTGGTATGATTTCACATCCAATTCACTTTATTGATAATCAAGCCTCACCATTAGTAGCTAGAATTACTGTAATCATTGTTAACATGTGGATCGGTATTCCTGTTTCAATGCTGGTTTCTACAGCTATTATTCAAAACTTGCCAACTGATCAAATTGAAGCTGCTAAGATTGATGGTGCGAACGCTGTTCAAATCTTCAAATCAATTACTTTCCCTCAAATTTTATTTGTAATGGCTCCATCATTGATTCAACAATTCATTGGTAATATTAACAACTTCAACGTTATCTTCTTGCTGACGGGTGGTGCGCCAATGAACAGCAAATATAACGGTGCCGGGTCGACAGACTTGCTTGTAACTTGGCTATATAATTTAACATTTGGTCAAGAACAACGTTATAACGCATCTGCGGTATTAGGTATTTTGATCTTTATTATCAGTGCGGTTGTATCACTTATTGCATACAGACACACGAATGCTTTCAAGGAGGGCTAAAATATCATGAAGTCTTACACAAATCAAAGACGGCTCTCATTAATCTTTCGGTATATCCTATTAACAGTTTTAGCTATTCTCTGGGTTTTACCAATTATTTGGATTATCTTAGCCAGCTTTTCATATAATGATACTGGATTTGTTTCGACCTTCTGGCCTGATAAATTCACTCTTCAAAATTATGTCGGTATTTTTACCAATCCACAATATCCATTTGTAAACTGGATTATTAACACATTGATAGTTTCAGTTGCTTCAATGATTGTTTCTACTTTCTTAACAATTTCAGTTGCTTATGTATTGTCACGACTTCGTTTTGCCTTTAGAAAGCCATTCTTGCAAATTGCATTGGTTTTAGGAATGTTCCCAGGCTTCATGTCAATGATTGCCTTGTACTACATCTTAAAAGGTCTTAACATGTTAAACCTCTTTGGATTGTTCCTTGTTTATGTTGGTGGTGCAGGTTTAGGATTTTACGTTGCCAAAGGATTCTTCGATACTATTCCCCGGGCAATAGATGAAGCTGCTGAAATCGACGGCGCAACTAAGTGGCAAGTATTTGTTCATATTGGTTTGCCACTTTCTAAGCCAATGATTGTTTATACTGCTTTGACTGCTTTCATCGCACCATGGACAGACTTCATTTTCTCAGGTATTATTCTTTCAACTTCAGGAAATGCGAAGAGTTACACCATTGCTTACGGATTATATAACATGGTTCATACTGCAAAAGGTAACGCCACTGCATATTTTGCACAATTCGTTGCAGGATGTGTAATCATCGCCATTCCTATTACAATTTTGTTCATCTTCATGCAGAAATTCTATGTTAACGGAATTACTGCTGGTGCTGATAAAGGTTAACCAAAAATTTGCTTATGCTAAAAAACGTCTTATCTTTGCGATAAGACGTTTTTGTTTTACACTTGAGATTATAATAAAGAAATATATAGAAGGTAAAAAATGTCAGAAATAAAAATTATTCAAGGCGATATTACTAAGATGAAAGCTGATGCCATCGTCAATGCTGCAAATAAAAGTCTGCTTGGTGGAGGCGGAGTTGATGGTGCGATTCATGCGGCAGCTGGACCAGAACTTTTAGCCGAATGTCGAACTTTGCATGGTTGTCCAACAGGAGAAGCAAGGATAACACACGGCTATAAATTACCGGCAAAATATGTAATTCATACTGTAGGTCCAGTATATTCAGGTGATTCAAGTGACGCTCATATGCTTGCATCTTGTTATTATAATTCACTTGTTTTAGCTAAAGAAAAAGGACTTCATAGTGTGATTTTTTCAGCTATTTCTACTGGCGTGTATGGCTATCCTGCAGAAAGTGCAACTAAAATTGCAGTTGATACTATTCAAAAGTGGCAAAAGGAAAATCCTGATTATAAGATGATAATTGCGTTATGCGCCTATGATAATCAGATGTATCGCTTGTATGAGAAGATGGTAGCGTAGGAAATGGAAAATGTAAAATTTAAAAAGATCATGAGCAGTAAGTTGTTCATGATCCTTTTGATTAGATTAAATTATTTTTATTTACATATACAAGGAAAAAATAAATGAATATTGGCGAGGTACTTAAAGAAGAACGAAAGAGACTAAATCTTAGCCAGAGTCAGATGGCTGGTGAGATTCTCACTAAGTCGTTTTATTCCAAGGTGGAACGAGGTCTTTTTAGTATTAGGACAGATGATCTACTTCATATTTTAGATTTGCATAATATTGATTATTCAGCTTTTTTTAAGAAGGTTCAAAGTAAAAAAGATGATGAAGAGTTAACTGAAGCTAAATGTATGGATTTGTTGCATACGGCATATTATGAGCAAGATTACTCTAAAATAGTAGAATTACGGAATTTGTTAAAACAGCGGGATACTAATAAGTTAAATTTATGCAGTATCAATGCTCAAATCATAATAGTTGAATCTTCGATTTTAGGAAAGCTGGGTAGAATATCAGAGACGGATAAGAAACACATAAAAGAAGCAATTTTTGAAACGAATAATTGGACAGAAAATGGGTTAAGGCTTTTTTCTATTTCAATGTTTATGTTTAATTCCAATGACATTAACTCAATTTTGAAAACTATTTTAAGTAATATTAGGGATATAAATTCTGTTTCGAAAGAGAAACAAAAAATAGTATCTGCAATTTTGGTTAATTATTTAAATTATGTGGCTAAAAATAGTAAAAATATTGTGATGATTAACGTAGATAAAGCATTAAAGATATTAGATTCGTTAGCGGTAGATCCTAATAATTGTTTCGCCAAGATAATGATGAAATATTATTTCAACGTTTTCAGTGGTAATGTTCAGGAAGCAGAAGAAGTATTAAAGTTTCTTGATAGTAGTGGGATGCATAAAATAGTTGAAAAAATCAGAAAATAAAAATGGTGTCAATTATGACACTTTTTATTTTCTGATTTTTTTATGAGTTATGATTAGAGCACAAATAGTAAAATAAGTAGGAATTAATAATGGATCCATGGTATCCATTATAAAAATGAGTCGAATATAAAGTTAATACGAGGAGAAAATTAATGAGGGACAGATACACAGTTAAGTACCAAACTAAGATTTCTCAGCAAGAAATCAATTATATTATTTCTAATTTTGTAAATCCTAATAATTGGACTAATTAGGTTAATTGGGAGAAGGGATAATATGAAAAAGTTACACTCTTTTCACCATTATGTCAGTCTTCTATTATCTACGTACAAGTTATTTTTCAAAGCTTCTCCAGTCGTTGCTACTTTCGTCGTATTTTTTGCACCAATTCAAGCAATTGCTTCAGTTATAGCGGTTAATGCAGGACAAAGCGTTATCAACGAAGTAACACTGAACAGGTCATTCTGGCTTAGTCTTAGCGTCTGGATTATTGCTACTGTATTTACTCAGTTGGTACCACCACTTGCAACATCTATTCAAGGGATTCTGACCGATAAGCTAACTGGTTTCATCAATGTTAATTTGATGAAAAAGTCTGAAGATTTACAATCTTTGAGTATTTTTGACAATAGCACGTACTTTGATGAACTACAAATGCTAAAAGATGGTGCGTCATGGCGTCCTGTTAACCTGATTGTCTTCGGCGTAGCAGTCATTCAATCTGGCTTGACTTTAATCTTCATGTTGAGTTTGTTAGCTAGATACAATTGGTGGATTGCGATTATCCTTTTTTTGGTCATGATTCCTCAAAGTCTGAGCTACTATCGAATTCAACAGCAAGCTTTTGAAACGATGGTTACCAGAAGCAAAAATGCTAGAAAATTAGACTACTTAAGTTCTTTACTATTAGACAGAAAGGATGCTAAAGAGGTCCGCTTGTTCAATATGTTTCCTACTGTCATCAGCAGATACATTAATCTCTTTAAGGATACGAGAAAAGATGTGGATCAAATTAGAGTGAAACAGATGTATGCTAGCTCCATCTTTCTTGCATTGGTAGTAGCCGTGTCAGGTTACGGTTTTTATTGGTTTGCATCTTCAGTGAGTCAAAGAACAATTGGCGCTGGTGCCTTGTTGATGTTCATTTCGGTAATTGCATCTGTATCTAGTTCTCTAGCAACTATTGTAGAGGATAGCAGTTTGCTTTATGATTCTCTTCTTTGGGTTGAGAAGTATAACCGTTTTGAAAAATATCATGATGATTTTAAAAGTGGTACTAAACAAGTTAATGGTAATGTTAATCAGATTCAGCTTGTCCATGTCTCCTTCACATATCCGTTTTCTAAAAAAGAAATTTTACATAATATTAATTTTGAGATTAACAAGGGCGAAAAAATTGCGATTGTTGGTGAAAATGGCTCTGGTAAGTCAACCTTGATTAAGCTATTAATGCGTTTCTATGATCCAAGTTCAGGGGAGATCAAGCTTAATGGTAAGAATCTGAAAGATTATGATCTAAAGGACTATCGTGATAACTTATCTGCAACTTTTCAGGATTATTCGCGATTTAAACTCAGCTTGCTTGATAACGTCTCTGTATTCCGAAAAGAAAATATGGAGAGAGTAAAAGTTTCTTTAGATAAGGCTGGTCTTAATTCCTTTCTTAAGGATAAAAATATTAGTTTGCAGACAATTTTAAGCAAGGAGTTTGCTGGTGGCGTTGAACTGTCTGGCGGGCAATGGCAAAAAGTTGCACTTGCTCGTGGTATCTACAGTGACGCACAAGTTGAATTTTTGGATGAACCTACCGCAGCTATTGATGCAAACAGTGAGAATGAAATTTACAAGAATTTTCTGGTTGAAAATGAAGGTAAGACAATTGTATTCGTTACACACCGACTTTCAGCTGTTAAGTATGCTGATAAGATCTTGTTCTTACAAAATGGCAAGGTTCAAGGCTTTGATTCACATAAAAACCTAATGAAATCCAATACCGATTATCATGATATGTACAATTTACAAAAGGAAGCCTATGTGTAATAGCAAAGAAGTCATCTCAACCATGTGATTGAGATGACTTCTTTGCGTTCCTCATCTATCTCGATATGAGATACCCCAAGCAAAAATTATTACGAGAATAAAGTTTAATAATAGAGTAAATCCAGTAATCCAAAATACAGTTGCATAATTTGAAAAACCAGAAATTGCAGAACCCATTAATGCACCTAACACAGAGCCAACAGCTTGGAAGGATTGGTTGTAACTAAAAATTCGGCCAAAACTTTCAGAAGGTGTATTTAATGTTAAAACGGTTTGAGCAGCTGGAAGCATCCCGGCACTTGCAATCCCTAGTAAGAAACGCAATGCTGCTAAAACCCAAGGATTATTAGTTAAGGCCATCGGAATAAAGAGAATGAATCCAATCATTAATCCAATTCTGAGAACTCTAAGAGGTCCAATTTCATCCATTTTATGACCAATTTTGGATGCGGCGATCAAAGTTCCTAATCCTGGCGTGGCAGCTACAACTCCGGCTACAAAGGCCACATCGCTGCTGTTTGGCATCATAGATTTTACATATAGCGAAACGATTGGATCAATTGACATGGTGGAAGATTGAACAAGCATTGTTGTTACAAACATTAAAATGATTAATTTAACGCTTGGCAAACTTTTCATGATTTCACCCATTGGCTTCATCTTTTCACGAGAAATTGGAGTAAAGTCTTCATGAACTAAGAAACTTGTGCCAAGAAAAACTATAAACATTAAAAATCCAGTGATGAAGAAAGGAATTCTATAGCCCCAAGCTCCACCTAGCCAATTACCAAAGAAGCTTGATAAACCACCGCCTAATAGAGGTCCTACTAAGTTGCCGGCCGTTCCAGCAGTCATCATTTGACTCATAACCCAACCGCTGCGTTGATGTGGTGTTTCACCCGCCATTAACGCTGTAGCGTTGTTAATATAGCCTGAAAAAGACCCTTGAATAAATCTCATTACAATAATATAAATCGCATTTGGAGCAAAGCCTGTTAAAGTAATTGTTAATGCCATCACGCCTGAAGCACGCATACACATTAATTTTCGACCTTTGCTATCAGCTAAACTTCCCCAATATGGAGAAACTATTGCTTGAGCTATAAAGGTCATCGCAAACGCTAACCCCGAATATAAATTAATTTGTAATTTACTGTAATTTCCAATATCGGAAATAAACAGCGAGATAAAGGGCATGGTCATCGAATAGCCCATACCAGTGATAAAACAGCCTAGCCACAGAGTATAAAAAGCTTTATGCCAACCTGCAGGAAGTTGATCTGATTTTTGATTTTTCAAAAAGTCATCTCTTTCATTAATTTATTGATAACTTATTTTAATAGTTCTATGTTAGGATAGTGATTCAGAGAAGGGAGTGTGGCCAATATGGCACATATGTCACGCCGTGAATATCGGATGAAAAAAGAACACGGTGATCATAATGCAAATGTGGCAAAGTCACGATATGCTCAAACGCGAGCTAATGATCGTAGAGAATTTAGACAAATGAGAGAAAAGGCAGAGCCTAAGAGACAGCCGGATTTTTCTAATATAAATTCTCGCCAAGAATATACGCATGTAAAATTAAATTTTTGGAATATATTTTCAGATCGTCCCTATGTTTCAGTAGCTATCATATTAGTAGCGATATTTTTAATAATGATTAAGCTCTGGTGGGGATTGATTATTTTAGCAATAATTGTGGCAGCAGGTATATACATTATTGGTCATAGCCACCATCCAAATCGAGTATTAAGTATTGAATTTAAATTAAAAGCTTCCAGAAAACTTAGCATGTTGCGTGCTTTGCAATTAGGTGGATCAGTCTTAATGTTTTTAGCTACTTATATGAAGCAAGTAGTTAGTGTTGATTTTACTTCAGCAGGGTCAACTGATAGTTTACAAGTTGTTGAAAGTGTTCTTTCAACTCATGGCGGAAGTTATGGACAACAAGGAACTTATTTCCTTAATTTGTGGAATACTTTTACAGGAAATCAATTGTGGAGTTCCTATCGTTATGCAACGAATAGTGCGCAAATGATGAGTTCGCCTTCAGGACGCTGGATTATTATGTGGACTTTATTATTAATGATTGCACCTGCATTTTGTGTTTTAGCGCAAATGTTTAAAGAACCGTATTCTCGTAATGCTACATTAATTGCTTCATTTATTACGATGATTAGTTTTATTTTTACGCCTGTTTTAATGCGCCATTGGGTTGTAGCTTATGCAATGGAAAACCAAATGGGTGCACAAGCGGCAAACAATGCTGTATCTGTTGGAGCTATGGCTTATGTAGCAATTGCCTGTGCGATTGGCGTTAACTTAATTGCTTTGTATCGTTTCATTAAAAAAGATAATTTTGCTTAATGAAGACAAAAATAACGGCTAGAGTAAATGACTCTAACCGTTATTTTTTATATTTTATTTTTGGGAATATGACTTAAGTTTAATTTTAGTACCAGTGGTGTGCTAACCAGAAACGCTTAGCATTAACCCATGAACCGTAACGACCGTAAACGTAGTTATCAGCAGTTCTTTCTTGGTTCTTTGGTGATAAATCGCCGTGTAAGTAAGCAATGTTTAATTGGTACTTACCGTAACAAGCACCGTTTCTAGCAGTGTAACTACCACTTGATTCACGCATTGCAATCCAACGCTTAGCAGCTTTTTCTCTCTTTGAAAGCTTTCTAGCAGCTTGAACAGTTTGAGTAGCAGAGTTGTTTGAAGTAAAAGTTTGAACGCTGACAACGGCAACAAACGCGATTGCAACAGCGGCTAATAATTTAACTAAAGTAGATTTAATGTTTTTCATTATTTCTTTCATTCCCTATAAAATTTAAATATTTCTTAATTACTATGCTTCATATATTACAAGTAGAATGTGACAACAATGTTACAAAACGACCACGCAACTCTTACAATCTAAGTAATGTTGCCTTTTTAATGTAACAAAAGCACTTTTTTGATAAAATTTAAGGGAAATCTAGTCCATTTAGGAGGTATTTTGATGGCCGTAAAACGTTTTTATGAAACATTACACCCTGAACATTATGATCTTTTCATTGATGTTAAGCGTGCAGATAAAAAAATTAGTGGTACTTCAACCATTACTGGTGAAGCACAAGAAGATACAGTTTTAGTTAATCAAAAATTCATGAAGGTTTCATCCGTTCGTGCTGACGGTAAGGAAGTTCCTTTTGAAGTTAGCGATGAAGATGAAGCAATTAAGATTAACTTAGGTAGAACTGGCAAGACTACAATTGCAATTGATTATACAGCTCCATTAACTGACACAATGATGGGAATTTATCCTTCATATTACGAACTTAATGGCGAAAAGAAGCAAATTATTGGTACGCAATTTGAAACAACTTTTGCTCGCCAAGCATTCCCATGTGTTGACGAACCTGAAGCTAAGGCAACTTTCACCTTGTCACTTAAGTGGGATGAAAAGCCAGGCGAAATTGCTCTTGCCAACATGCCAGAAACTAGCGTAGAAGATGGCGTTCACCATTTTGAAGAAACTGTTCGCATGTCTAGTTACTTAGTAGCATTTGCCTTTGGTGAATTACAATCTAAGATGACTGAAACTAAGGACGGCGTAAAAGTTGGCGTATTTGCTACTAAGGCTCACAAGGCTAAGGAATTAGACTTTGCTTTGGATATTGCAAAACGTGCAATTGAATTTTACGAAGAATTTTACCAAACTAAATACCCACTTCCTCATTCATGGCAATTAGGCTTGCCTGACTTTAGTGCCGGTGCAATGGAAAACTGGGGTCTAGTAACTTACCGTGAATCAGCTCTTTTGTTAGATCCTGACAACACTTCACTTGAAATGAAGAAATATGTTGCTACTGTTGTTACTCATGAACTTGCTCACCAATGGTTCGGTGATTTAGTAACTATGAAATGGTGGGATAACTTATGGCTTAACGAAAGTTTTGCTAATATGATGGAATACTTGTCAGTTGAAGCATTAGAACCTGATTGGCATATTTGGGAAACTTTCCAAACTACTGAAGCTCCAATGGCGCTTACTAGAGATGCCACTGACGGTGTACAATCTGTTCAAATGGATATTAATGATCCTGCTGATATTGATTCCGCCTTTGACGGTGCGATTGTTTATGCTAAAGGCTCAAGAATGCTTGTAATGGTTCGTGCTCTTCTTGGTGATGATGCTCTTCGTAAGGGACTTAAGTATTACTTTGACCATCATAAGTTCGGCAACGCAACGGGCGATGATCTTTGGGATGCACTTTCAACTGCAACTGACTTGGATATTGCTTCAATTATGCATACTTGGCTTAAGCAACCTGGTTATCCAGTTGTTACGGCTAAGATTAATGAAGATGGTCACCTTGTTTTAAGTCAAAAGCAATTCTTTATTGGTGAAGGCAAGGATATTGGCAGAAGTTGGCAAATTCCTTTGAATGCTAACTTTGAAGCTCCTAAGATTATGGCTGATAAGGAACTTGATATTGGTGATTACAAGGAATTGCGTGCTAAAGCAGGTCATCCATTACGCTTGAATGTAGGCAATAGCTCACACTTTATCGTTAAATATGACGAAACTTTAATGAACGATATTATGTCAGAACTTGATAACTTAGATCCAATTGCTAAGTTGCAATTATTGCAAGATCTTCGTTTGCTTGCTGAAGGTAAACAAATTTCTTACGCAACTATCGTTCCTTTGCTTACTAAGTTTGCTGATTCTAAGTCTGCATTGGTAATCAATGCTTTGTACACTACTGCAGCTAAATTGCGTCAATTTGTTGACCCAGATTCAGATGCAGAAAAAGACTTGAAGAAGTTTTATGATAAATTGTCAGCTGCTCAAGTTGCTCGTCTTGGTTGGATGCCAAAGAAGGGTGAAAGTGATGATGACATTCAAATCCGTCCTTACGAATTAAGCGCAAGTATTTATGCAGGTAACGCTGATTCAATCGAGGCTGCTCACAAGTTGTATGAAGAACATAAAGACAACTTAAATGCAATGAATGCTGATGTTCGTCCATACGTTTTAATTAATGAAGTTAAGAACTATGGCACTGATGATTTAATTTCTAAATTAATCAAGGAATATCAAACCACAGCTGAAGCTGCTTACAAGGCAGACCTTCGTGCAGCTATTACTAAGACAGGCGATCCTGCAGAAATTAAGAAGATCATTGATTGCTTTGAAAATGCTGATGTTGTAAAGCCTCAAGACTTACGTGGCTGGTTCCAAGGCATGCTTTCTAACCATAAAGGTGAACAAGCAGCTTGGGATTGGATTAGAGAAGACTGGGATTGGCTTGATAAAACTGTTGGTGGCGATATGGAATTTGCTACTTACATTACAGTTATTTCTCGCGTATTCAGAACTCCAGAACGTCTTGCTGAATTTAAGAAATTCTTTGAACCAAAACTTGATATTCAACTTTTAAGCCGTGAAATTAAGATGGATACCAAAGTTATTGAAACTAGAGTGGAATTAATTAAGGATGAAGCTTCTGCTGTAAATGAAGCAGTTGCTAATGCTTTAAATTAATTTCTAAATAAAAATTAATTTTTTTAAGAGCAAATCTGTAAAAAGATTGCTCTTTTTTTGTACAATTCAAGTGTTTGCGTATATGAAAACTTGACGAAAACATTAAGAAAATTATAAAATTAGTTATTCGTGCTCACATGAGAATAAACCTATTAAGGGGGAATTTATTAAATGAGTAAAAAGAATATGGATACAGCCTTCTTTGGACAACCTAGAGGCTTGTCAACTTTATTCTTCACTGAAATGTGGGAAAGATTCAGTTACTACGGCATGAGAGCTATTCTGCTCTTCTACATGTACTATGCAGTAACTGCCGGCGGTTTAGGCATGAGTCAAGTAACAGCTGCCTCAATTATGTCTATTTATGGTTCGCTTGTATATCTTTCTACTGTTGTTGGTGGCTGGCTTTCAGATAGAGTATGGGGACCAAGAAGAACAGTTTTCTTTGGTGGTGTCTTAATTATGTTAGGGCATATTGTTTTGGCATTACCAATGGGTGTTGCGGCGTTATATGTCTCAATTGCTTTCATTGTTGCCGGAACAGGTTTGCTTAAACCAAATGTTTCTGACATGGTTGGTGGCCTTTATTCACCTGAAGATCGTAGACGTGATGCTGGTTTCAGTATGTTTGTTTTCGGTATTAATTTAGGTTCTGCAATTGCACCATGGCTTGTTCCTTGGGCTGCTAATGGTTTTGGCGTTCATGCTTTTGGAAACCACATGAATTTCCATGCAGGTTTTTCACTTGCTGCTATTGGAATGTTCTTTGGTTTGCTTCAATATTACTTTGACGGTAAAAAATATTTATCAACTGAAGGTTTAGTACCTAATGACCCAATTGATAAAAACGATTTACATAAAATTATTGTGAAAATAATTTGGGGTGTTGTTGCCTTAGCTATTGTTCTTGTAATAATGGCAGTAACTAATACTTTGAATATTGATAACGTAATTACTTTGATTACTATTTTAGCAATTGCGATTCCAGTTTATTACTTTGTTGCTATGCTTCGCAGTCCTAAAGTTACTAAGACCGAACGCTCACGTGTCTGGGCGTATATTCCACTTTTTATTGCTGCCGCAATTTTCTGGGGAATTGAAGAATCAGGTTCAGTTGTTTTAGCATTGTTCGCACAAGAAAGAACTGTTTTGCATATTGGCGGTTGGCATTTTGCTGCCGCAAACTTCCAAACTTTGAATCCTGTCTTTATTATGATTTTGACCCCATTCTTTGTTTGGCTTTGGGAAAATTGGAAGAATCAACCAAGTGCACCAAGTAAATTTGCTGCTGGTTTGATTTTTGCTGGTTTATCTTATGTTTTAATGGCTGTTCCAGGTTGGTTATTCGGAACTTCTGGCAGAGTTAGTCCGTTCTGGCTTGTAGGTTCATGGTTTGTCGTTGAAATTGCTGAAATGTTGATTTCTCCAATTGGATTATCTGTAACAACTAAGCTTGCGCCACAAGCATTTAAATCTCAAATGATGAGTATGTGGTTCTTAGCAGATGCTGTTGGTCAAGCTGTTAACTCACAGATTGTTAAGTATTATTCTTCCGCAACAGAAGTACCATATTTCTTGGCTATTGGTATTGTCAGTGTGGTATTCGGTATTGTGATGTTCTTCTTTAGTAAGAAAATTCACTCATTAATGGCCGGAATAAATTAAAAAATAAATAGTAAAAAAATAGAGCTCATTTGAGCTCTATTTTTTAGTGTCTAGCAATAACTGAAAAGATAATGATGATTAGACCTAGAATTAAGAAGACAATTGCTAAGCTTTTCTGCCATTTCTTGTCGTCGCCATTATTCAATGTTCTTAAAGCAGAAATAACGGCAACTACTAAACAAATTATTCCAATTATAACCATATTTTGATTCCTTACCTATCTAGTTAAGCTAAGGAAAAGTATAACACTTTGAACATGAAAAAAGATCAACTCGAGAGAGTTGATCTTTTGATTATTATTTTTAGTTGTAAACAATAACTGGATCGTCTTTGGCAACGTTAGCCCAAACACTGTGAACTTCACTCGGACGAATATTTACACATCCGTGAGATCCACCACGAAGATAAGCTGTTTTACTCCAATCGTTTCTCCAACTTGCATCGTGGAAACCACAACCACTTAAAGTAAATGGCATCCAGTATTGAACCTTTGATGCATAACTTGAACCGTCATCGTTGGTACCACGAAGTGTACTTGGTGATTCTTTGTATTGAATGTACCAAACACCTGTAGGGGTTCTGTTGCCTTTGCCGCCGGTATAAGTACCAGTAACAACGTCATTCAAATGAACCACAACTTTTCCTTTTCTTACGACCCAAACTTCTTGCTTCTTAATTGAAACGACAATGTAATTCTTGCCAATACCATTGTTACTCTTGCCATAACCGTGGGCATAAGTACTGTATCCTAAGCCGTAAATGTAATCTTTACCATCAACAGTCTTAGTACCATCCATAAAGGCTTTTTCTACCGCTGCTTTGGCCTTCTTAACATAAACGCCCCAACCGTAGCTTTCATTCTTTACCGTAATTGTTTTGCCAGCAGGAACCTTAAATTTGTAGCTCTTATGAAGGGTTGATACTTCTTTATCGATTTCATTCATTTTATCGGTAAGTTTATCAACGTCTTCAAAGTTGTATTTGCCATCTTTGTAGCTTGCTTTATCGATTAAATCATCAGCTTTAAGCTTAAACTTTTACCACCAACATTGTAAGTTACTACAGCTTTGTTAACAGCTTTAAGTTTCTTTTGTGCTGTTGATAATTCGCTTGATTTGTAATTGTATTTGTTTTTGCTTGGTAAATCTGTATGTTGTTTGTCAAAGTAATTTTTGACTTGATCCTTAGTAATGGTTTGAACTTGAGGATCGCGACTAAAAATAATTTTGTCATTATCAAGACGGACGGTATTATTAGCTTTTTCGTTAATTTTATCAGTTGCCTTGTTAACAGTTAATTTACCAACTTTGACTCCATAAATTTTCACATTTGGATTAAAGTGAGTTGTTGCAAATTTTCTGGCTTTAGCTTCGCTTGCAACACGATTGTTATGGATTACTACTCCAAAAATAATTGCAATTACAATAATTACACCAGCAATAACCAAATATAGATTATTTCGATTATTGCGTTTTCTTAAATTTTGTCTAGATTGCATATTATCTACCCAACTTTTAACTCTTTCTTTTTGCGAATGAATGTTTGCTTTAGAAAGTTTATCATCAATAATTATATTAGTAAAGATGAGCAACTTTTCTAACATAAAAATTAACATTTCTATTATAATACATTGAAGTGAGTTGAAGGGAGAAATCTGCATGACTAATGATCCAATTGTGTTTCAAATGAGCATTGCTAAGGGAAAACCGCAGTCATATCGAAAAGATAAACCTAAAACTAAAAAAATTTGTCCATTTTGTGATGTAGAACATTTAACCGATATCTATAAGCAAGAGGGCGATATAATTTGGCTTCATAATAAATTTCCGACTTTGCGCGATACTGTTCAAACTGTTCTAATTGAGTCTCATGATCATAATGGCGATATTGCCACATACGGTAAAGAACATAATCGCAAAATGATAAAGTTTGCGTTAAATTGCTTTGAAGAAATGAATAGTAGCAATAAGTATCGCTCAGTTCTCTGGTATAAAAACTTTGGACCACATTCTGGAGGTTCTTTGATTCATCCCCATATGCAGATTGTCGGCCTTGAAAAAGAAGAAGGCTATAAGTATATCTACCCAAATAATTTCGAGGGCGAAACCTTATTTAATGAGTCTGATGTGGAAGTTAATATTGCTCAGCATCCAGTTCAAGGTTATACAGAATTAAATATCAACACTCTTAAAAAAGAGAACTTGGATTTATGGGCAGATTGGATTCAAAGTGGTGTAAAATATATGCTTAACATCATGTATAACGGGCGTTGCGACTCTTATAATCTTTTCTTTTATCCACGTGAAGATGGCGGAATTTGTGCAAAATTAATTACGCGCTTTAATGCACCACCGTATTTTGTTGGTTATAAATTATCACAAGTAAATGATGAACTCACGTTGGATAAAGAAGCTCATCGTTTTAGAAAATTTTTTGATAATGACTCTAAAATAGAATAATGAAAAAATAGAACCTGCATAAGGTTCTATTTTTT
>NZ_BALY01000023.1 GCF_000615445.1 Lactobacillus hamsteri DSM 5661 = JCM 6256
TCTTTGCTTAAAATGCGCCCCCTCCGGAGCCACCACCGAATCCTCCGGAACTTCCGCCAGAAAATCCTCCAGATGAACCGCTTGTTGAACTGTTTAATCCTACTCCGGATTCTAGGCTTGAATTAAAACTGTTTTCAAATCCACCAGAATACCAATAGTAGCTTGTTATTGGAAAGACGGTTTCAAGTTCAGCGCTGCTGAATTCCACTTTTAATTGTTTAATAACTTTTTTGGATAAGCCAAACGCCACGGCATATGGCATAACGTCTTCCCAGAATATTAATTCGCCAACGTCCTTCATCTTAAAGTTACCGATATCGTCTAACATTTTCTTAAATCCACGAACTTTGTTAGTTTCTTCAGCACCTTGCGTTGAATAAATAGAATTTTGCTTTTTAAAGAGGACGTAAATTATTGCGTTAAAAATTCCTAAAATTAAAAATACAAGAGGAAACCAAATTGCAAAATTAGTAAAAACGAATGAAGCAACAAATAATATTATTGAAAATATAAAGGCCCAACGATGGTATTTACAGCCTTTTTCATATTTATTTTCATATTCTTCATTGATCAAATTAGACTCTTCAACTTGAGCAAACATTTCATTTTGCCAATCAGAGAATTCATCCGATAGATCTGCTTTTTTAAGTTCTTTAGTAGTGAAAGAAGTACCGTTACCAACCTCATCAAAAATAGTTTTCAAAAACTCAGATTCTTGTTTAACTGTTGGATCAATTAGATCAATACGATAATTCTTTCGTTTTATCTTCTCAATTTTGACTCTGTTTTTACCAGCAAACTTTGTTAAGTATGCTGTAAATGCATGAACGCTTGGATAATTTCCATTATCTAAAATTTGAGCAGTAACAGGATTAACATCCGGAATTTCATAATTATGAGGCAAGCTCGAATATTTTCGTGGCTTAGTCCCAAATTTCTTGTTTTTAAAGAAACTAATACCAGAAAATGCTGTGGCAATGACATTAAGAATTAAAAAGCCGATTGATAAAACTTGTGTAATAAATCGTCGTCTTTGTCTTTTTCGATTTGCTTCTTTAGCTAATGTTATTTCCTGGGAAATGATGGCTTTTTTATGATTTTTATCGCGAATATTTTTATTTAATGGTGTTACAGATGTAGGAAAAATAGCATGAATTTCAATACCGACATCACCAGGAATATCGCTATCTTTAAGAGTTACAATTCCTTTTTTACGGTTAACGTTGATGTAACCACTACTTTGACCATGTGCCCAAGCTTTTAAACTCTCTACGCTTTGACCATTATTAAAGGTTATCTTTACATCCGCATGGTCAAGATCGGTATCCCAACCGTTACCAATTATTTTGAAATTGAGCTCAGCAGTGTCGCGCCAATTGGTAATCGCATTAGTAATAGTGTAAGAGTAGGTAACAGTTACACGATCATTTTCATTAATATTATGAAATACTTTGAAACGGTAACCTTGATTATCACGTGTTAATTGATAAGTATTGTTTTGTTCATTTCCACGTTTAACAGAAATATTTTTTCCGTTATTGTCTGAAATGGTTACTTTTTGATTAAGAAGCCTTTGATTGCTTTCTAAATTTTGTCGGTAGTAAACGCCGTGAGCACTACTGTCAAAGTCATATTTGATTGAGCGTTTAATCAATAAAGAGCCATCTTTGTTGACGTGAGCATTAACTTTTACATTGTTAATGTCATAATCAACATCTGCTTTAACAAAATAATTTTTATTAAAAAATATGCCAAATATGGTTATTAAAAAAAATATGGGAATTAGAAACTGTTTTTTCTTCATAGTAATAAATCCTTTAAAAAACTATTTTCATAAGTATACAAAAAAGTCCTGTAAGAATACAATCTTACGGGACTTTTCGTTAGGCTTCGATTTGAATATCAGTTGATTTATCCCAATCAAGCGGTAATTTACCAACTTCTTTGAGTTTATCAACAATTTGGTCTAAGACAATTTCACGATCTTCTTCAGAAGACATAAAATCATACTTATCACCATCGATTTCCATCTTAGGTGAATAATCATATTTTTCATACCAAGGCTTGTAGTAACGTAATAAACGCTTGTAATAGTCTTCTAAAGTTGAATCATAACTTAATTGTTCATACGGACGACCACGTTTTTGAATACGGTTAATCATTGTGTCGTAAGAAACATTAATATGAACTAACAAGTCAGGGTTTTTCTTAGGCATACGATCAAGTTCATTCATCATATTATTAAGAAGTTCGTAGTAAGTATCTACTTCTTCTTTAGTAGCACGTCCAATGTCTGCGTTCATTTGGAAGAAAAGAGCATCTTCGTAGATAGAACGGTCAAGAACATTGTTGCCTTCAGTTAAAGCAGCCTTAATACTGTGGAAACGTGTATTTAAGAAATATACTTGAAGTAAAAATGCATATTTTTTAGGATCGGCGTAAAAAAGTGGTAAAACGGGGTTATCGTCAACACTTTCATAAAATGGCTTAGTTCCTAAATATTTTGACAAAATTCCTGTTAAACTGGATTTACCGGCTCCAATTGGCCCGCTTAAAACAATAACTGTCATCACGTTCCTTCTTTTTTATTCTCTAATTCTTATAAATTGCCAATATCACGCAATTTATTGTCAATTTCACTCAAAACTTCCTTTTTGGCATCTTCATCAATAACAAAATCAAGATCATCGCCATTGATTTCCATCTTAGGAGATGCGTCATAATGCTCATACCAAGGTTCGTAGTATCTAAGCAATCTTGCATAATAATCTTTCAAGCTAGGATCGCTAGAAAGCTGTTCATATGAGCGACCGCGCTTTTTAATGCGCTCAAGCATTGTATCTAAGGAAACATGAATGTAGATTAGCAAATCAGGTTTCTTGCTTGGATTACCTGGTGTATCTTCCATCATGTTTTCTAGCAAATCATCGTAAATTTTAAATTCAGTTGGATCTGCGACTTGGCTATCAGCGTTCATCTTAAAGAAAAGAGCATCTTCGTAGATAGAACGATCAGATACACTATTCTTTTCTTGAACTGCCTGATTAATTTGTGCTAAACGGTGGTTAAGCAAATAAGTATTGAGAAGGAAAGTGTAACGCTTCATATCCTTGTAATAAAGGGGAAGGACAGGGTTATTATCAACACCTTCATAAAATGCTTGTGTTCCTAAATGTTCAGCTAAAATACTGGTTAAACTGGATTTACCGGCTCCAATTGGCCCACTTAATACAATAACTTTGATCACATTCTTTCTTAAATACCATATATAGACAAGTAATAAGTTTAATACGAGATATTGTGGCACACAAGCGGAAATTTAATTCTGTTTCACGCAAAAAAGTCAAGATGTTTGTAATAAATTTTGGATAGAATTGAATTAAAAATACCAGCTAGGCACATGGCTTAACTGGTATTTCTTATTTTATTTAAAATAAATTTTGTTTAGTTCTTGTATTTGTCATCAAGTTCTTGAGCAGCAGCTTTATCACAAATAATTGTTACGTCAGGGTGTTTTTGCAAAATTGATGCAGGAACTTCTTCAGTAATAGGGCCTTCAATAGTCTTCTTTATTGCTTCAGCCTTCTTTTCACCAAAGGCCATTAAAACAATTTTCTTTGAAGCCATGATATTAGCTGTACCCATACAAATTGCACTTTTTGGCACGTCATCGATATTATCAAAGAAGCGAGAATTTGCTTTAATTGTATTTTCAGTTAATTTTACTTCGTGAGTGCCAATGTTAAATGGAGTTCCTGGTTCGTTGAATGCAATATGACCGTTGCGTCCAATTCCTAAAAGTTGAAGGTCAATTGGATTCTTTTTGATGATTTCGTCATATTCTTTGCAAGTTACTGAAGGATCCTTAGTTGTGCCATCAGGAATGTAAGTTTTCTTAAATGGTTTTTTATCAAATAAGTGTTTTTGCATGAAGTAATGATAACTTTGAGGATTATCAGGTGTTAAGCCAACGTATTCATCAAGGTTAATGCTAGTAAGATTAGAACAATTAAGATCACTGTTAACCCAATTTTGGTAAAGTGTTTCAGGTGTAGAACCTGTGGCAAGACCTAAGACTTTAGCACCATTCTTAATTTCTTTTTCAAAAAGTTCGAATGCTTTTGCTCCACCTTGAATTTTATTTTCAGCAACAATAACTTTCATAATTAATCCTCCTTTGTTTTACTGGTCTAGTCCATTATAAAATGGTCTATTCCATTTTGTCAAACAAAAAATGTAGTAAAATTTAAGTGAGGTGAAATAAGATGGATTTAGTTGGCCTAGGTATGGGTACCTGGAATATGGGTGAAGACCCTAAAAAGAAAAAAGATGAAATTGCAGCTATTCGTTATGGATTAGACAATGATGTGAAAATCATTGATACGGCCGAAATGTATGGTGAAGGAAAAAGTGAGAAATTAATTGGTGAAGCGATTAATGGATATGATCGTAGCCAAATGTACATTATTTCGAAATTTTATCCTTACCATGCAACGCCTGAATTAGAACGAAAAAGCTTAGAAGCTTCACTCGAAAGACTAGGTACAGATTACTTAGACTTGTATTTGCTTCATTGGCGCGGAAGCCATCGCTTATCTGATACGATTCGTGGATTGCAGGATTTACAAAAAGAAGGATTAATTCGCAACTGGGGCGTTTCTAATTTTGATACGGCGGATATGGAAGAATTATTTTCTGTACCAGGTGGAAATGAATGTTTTGCAAATGAGGATTTATATAATTTAGATCATCGTGGAGTAGAATTTGATTTGCTTCCTTGGCAAGAAAAAAATAATATAAACTTTATTGGCTACTCACCATTTAATTCTGGTGAAGGAGATTCAATTCGAATCACTCATAATTTAAAGACTGTCGCGCGTGATCATGGTGCAACGCCTCACCAAATCATGTTGGCTTGGGCTTTAAGAAGTGGAAAAATTTTGTCAATTCCTAAGGCTGGAAAGGAAAAACATGTCAAAGAAAATATTGAAGCACAAGATATAAAACTTAGTGAAGATGAGTTGAAATTAATTAACTCTGATTTTCCGCAACCAACTGTCAAACAGCCATTGGATATGATTTAGCATATAAATACAATATATTGAATTTGATGTTACTACTTTTCAACATGTTGTGGATAAAACTGTGGATTGTGTATAACTTTTAATAGTTTATGAAATGAAAAGTCGCTTTTTCAATTTGAAAAGGCGACTTTTTTAATTAAAGATAATCACTTCTATTTTACACTAAATCTGATCATAAGAAATATTCTCTATTCACTTCTTAACGCAATTACGGCATCTTTTTTGGCTGCCATTCTGGCAGGAATGTGTCCACCCAAAAGCGTTAAAATAGTTGAAATAATGATTAAGATTAAAGCATGTGTTGGGTTAAGCTGTGCAACGTTCGCTAAATCAGTTAATTTGTAAATTACGCTATTAATTGGGAATGTTAGTAGGTAACCAATTCCTACGCCTAAAACGCCTGCAAAAATACCTAAAATAAATGTTTCGGCATCGAAGACACGCGTAATATCACGTTTACGAGCTCCTAAGGCCTTAAGAACTCCAATTTCTTTAGTTCTTTCAAGTACGGATGTGTAGGTTAAAATTCCGATCATAATCATTGATGTGATTAAAGAAATAGCTGCAAATGCTACAAGGACAGTCGTTATACCGTTTAGCAATCCTCCTGTCATTGTTGTAACGGCACTAGACATATCTGTGTAAACTATTTGATTCTTTTTAGCTTTACCTTTGTTCCATTTGTCTAGGTAGTCCAGAACTTTATCTTTAGAATCAAAATTATTTGGATAAATCATAATGCCAGTAGGGATGCTTGATCCGCCAATAGTTTGCATCATTTGCTTCTTTTCGGTAGCATTCATATTTTGGCCCGTCATAACGTTACGTTTGGTTTTACGTTGAGCTTTGACGATTGTGGAGTTCTTGTTTTGATCAATAATATCTTGAGATAACTTGTCGCTGTATGCAATTCCGCTAGATAAAAGCTGCATGGAGTCTTCATTTTTAGGACGAATTACGCCAACAATTTTTATCTTTTTACCGGAATTATACATACTGTTTGTAGCTTTTTTAGGGACAAACATACCAGTAGGAAGTTCTTGGTAGTAGTCATTATTTGAAACAACGCTGAATTTTTTACCGATTAGTTTATTAAAATCAATTTTAGAATTCTTTTTTACATCAAAGCCAAGATTTTTAAGGGCATTGATATTAACGGTATTTTTATTATCTGCGACAACGACTAAATCTGTAGCTTTTGTAGGCCAGGCTCCAGATAAAATTTGATAATTTTGTTTCAGGAAATTACCTTTATCCTTATCTAAAGTTGTAGGGAATACGCTTGAGCCAATTCCCATCGAACTCATTGCCTGACTGCGCATTTGTGCTATAGATTGATTGCTGTCAGGATCGGCAGTTGAAAATTGAACTTTTTCAGCTTTACCGTTGGTTAAACCTAAAAGATTTAAATTAGTGGTACGTTGATAAGCAATGTTGTTGGCATAGTTGGGGTTAATCTTTTTAACGTAGTCAACATAAGCTTGCGTAATTTTGTTATTATGAGTTGCTTCTTCGCTTTCATCTTGTTTGGCAATCACGTAGCCCCGATTTTTAACATTTTTGTCTGATTCTTTGCGAGTTTGCATGCTAGTCATATCAGTAGCTGTCGGAGTAATAGCAACAGGATATTTAGCTAATGCTTTACTCATTGTTGTATCAATTTGTTTTTGAAAACCATTAGAAAGTGAAAGAACAACAGCGATTGAAATAATACCAATACTTGAGGCAAATGCCGTAAGGATAGTTCGCGCTTTTTTAGTCATGATATTGGTAAAACTAAGTTTAATAGCATTCCAATATGACATTTTGGTACGTTTTAAGTTAAAAGTATCTTTTTCAGCTTCGGTTTTAAATGGATTAGAATCATTTAGAATTTTACCGTCTTGGAAATTCACAATTCTAGTTGCATATTTTTTGGCTAAGTCCGGATTGTGAGTAACCATAATTACTAAACGGTTTTTAGATAATTCTTTGATCAATTCCATAATTTGAACTGAAGTTTCGGTATCTAAAGCACCTGTTGGTTCGTCACAAAGCAAAATGTCCGGATCATTAGCGATAGCACGAGCAATTGCGACACGCTGCATTTGACCACCAGAAAGCTGGTTAGGTTGCTTATGCATGTGATCTTTTAGGCCAACTTCGGTTAAAGCCTTAATAGCTTTTTCGTGGCGTTCTTTAGAAGAAACACCCGACAAAGTCATTCCTAACTCAACGTTAGCAATGATTGAAAGGTGAGAAATCAAGTTGTAATTTTGAAAAATAAAACCAACAGAATTATTGCGGTAAGCATCCCAATCAGTTTCTTTAAAATTCTTGGTAGATTTGCCGTTGATAATTAAATCGCCTTTATCGTAACGATCTAAGCCACCAATGACGTTAAGCATTGTTGTTTTACCAGAACCGCTTGGTCCTAAAATGGTTACAAATTCTTTATCACGAAAAGAAATGGAGACATCATCTAGTGCATGAGTGACGGTGTCTCCAACGTGATAAGATTTGAATAAATGTTTTAGTTGAAGCATTTGCATATCCTTTCTATAGATAATACGCATTAATTTAAAGTAAGTATATCATTTAGAAAAAATATAATATAAGACAAATGCTTATGTTTTTCGAATTCTTAAACTACATCATTTGTAATTTTTCTAATCCTAAACCAACTAAAATGGCTTGAACAATACAGAAAGCAATAATTAAACCAATAATGATGAAATGACGCTTTTTATGCATTACAAACACGCCAGCAAATTCACGAATGACTGCATTAGGTAAGAAGTAAGGGCGTGTGTAGCAGCCAATTCCGTTGGCATTTAGGCCAGCAATTTTTGCATACAAAGCTGCTCTAAAAATATGATAGTTGTTACTGAAAAATTTAGCTTTGTAGTTATTAGAGCCAAAATTCTTGGTAGCAATTTGCTTAGAATAAAGCATGTTTTGATAAGTGTTTTTAGATTTTTCTTCTAGCAAAATATCATTTATGTCAATTCCACGTGAAACAGCGTAATTAGTCATCGCCTGAGCTTCAGAAATCTTTTCATCACCGCCCTGGCCACCAGACATAATGATTTTTGGCATTTTATGTCCTTTAGCAACTTGTTTTTGAGCAAATTGAATTGCACGGTTAATTCTTCCTGCTAAAAGAGGTGTAACTCGTTCACCATTTATTAAGCCCGCTCCAAGAACGATAAGATAATCTTGATTATAGTGACGGGGAATAAATTGATAAAGAATTAAATTAACTAAAAAATTATACATGATGAAGGCTAAATATAAACCAACAGTTGGCGCAGCTGCTAAAAGAACATTGAGCCATCTTGGTAAATATTTTGCTGGACCTAATAAAGTGATGATCCAAATTGCGATTAAGCCGATACCTAAAATTAGAGTTAAAAGATTAGGCAAGGTATGACTTTCATATTTCCAAACGAAATAAGCATTCCATAAACAAAATAGCCAAGAAAAGGCAACGACTAGCATGGTCATTATAAGAAATAAAAATACTAATCCGCCGTAGACCATTTGGAGTGTTTTTAAATGGGTAGAAAAGACTAATACAGTTAGCCATCCAGCAAATAAAATAATGAAGATAGTAAAAAGAATACCGTTAATCAATCTTCTTGGTTCAATTAGCCATGAGAATAAAAATGCTAATAAAGAAATGGTTAAGGCAATAGAGAAGTAAGTAAATTCTCGATTTTGTTCAAAAAAGTGTAGCGTGTTTATCATATCAATCGTCCCTTAGGTATTTTTTATCATGTCTATTATAATAGAAATAATAAAAAAATCTTAGGGAAACAAGGAGTGTAATTGAATGAAAAAAATTCTTCATTATGGCGGTAATATTGCAGAAATTATCATCGCTTTTGTCTTATATGGTGTATTACAAATGCTATATTTTGCTCCAAAAGCAATTGAAAAAAGATATCATTTACCAATGCAAGGCTTTTTAACAGCTTTAATTACCGTAATTGTAATGGCTTTTGTTTTTTGGATGTACAAGAAACAACTTAAAGAAGTAAACGATTGGGGATTTAACGAAGAACCTCATTGGAGAATAAGAAAGATTTTTGTCTCAATAATCGGTTTTTTCATGATCACAATTTTAGGTGCTATGATGCTTCAAATTGTTGGTATGCATGGTCAAAATGTTTCAAATAATCAGCAACAGCTAAATATGATATCTAAGCAAAGTGGCAATCTTTTTAAAATTATGGTTGTATTTATTGCGCCATTTTGTGAAGAAGTTATTTTTAGAGGGATGTTTTTCAATACCTTGTTTACTAAGAAAAATACATTTAACAAGTGGATCGGTATTTTAGTATGTGGGTTTGTATTTGCTTATGTTCATGATCCACATATTACAAAGTTTATTTTAGTTTATTGGGTATTGGGATGCGTGCTTTCCTGGGTTTACTTAACTACTAAGGATCTTCGTTACTCAATGCTTACGCATATGGCATATAACTTTTTAGGATTCATCTAGTGTTACACGTGAAACTATATTATGAATGATTTTAGCTTGAAAAATCATCTGAAAGGTTTATAGTTAATAACGAAAAATGAATAGGCGATGACGTTCGCCTTTAATCGAGTAACATCTAATGACGTCTACTATTATCCTTAGGGGAATAGTAGACGTTTTTTCTTTGGGAGGAATTGGATGAATAGAAAAATTATTAATTATATTAGCGTGGGCTTTTTTGCATTTTTTGGTGGAGCATTGCGCTGCTTTTTAACTAATATTTGGTCACAAGCTGGAACCTTTGTAGCCAATGTTTCAGGCTGTTTTTTGCTTGCCTTTCTTACATATTTCTTTTTGCAATTTAGAGAAGGACATGATTGGTTAGCCACGGGACTTTCTACGGGATTTGTTGGGGCTTTTACTACTTTTTCTAGTTTTCACTTGGATACACTGAAGCAATTGCAGTCTGCCAATTCGATGCCGGCAATGATTTATTTTTTTAGTTCAATTATTTTAGGATTGCTGTTTGCGAGTTTAGGGATGTATTTTGGTGATAAATTAGGCAAAAGATTGGCAGGTGAAGCATAATGGAAATTGTTACAGCTGGTTTAGGAGCAATCTTAGGAGCAGTTATTCGGTATGCAATTACAAATTGTGGTAAGAAAAATTGGCCTAAAAATTTTCCATATGCGACCTTATTAATTAATTTAACAGGTGCTTTTTTACTTGGATTTATTTTTGCATTAAAGTTGCCAGTTTTTATTTATGCTTTTTTAGGAACTGGGATTTTAGGTGGATATACAACATTTTCAACTTTAAATGTTGAACTGCTGGGAAAGCTTAAAGCTAAAAATTATTCAGTATTTTGGATCTATTTAATTGCGTCTTACTTAGGTGGGCTTGTACTTGTTTTTATAGGTTTTGCAATTGGAAAAGTATTTTAAAAAAATAAAACGCTCGATTTCTCGAGCGTTTTTCTTTACATAAAAGACGTATCTTCTTTTTGCTTTTTAATATAATAATTCAAGATAAATGGTGATACCACGGTAGTAACGATGATTACCAAAATTAAACTTGAATAAATATCTTCAGGGAAAAGATGGTGCGTTATACCGATTTGGGCTACGATTAACGCGACTTCACCTCGTGAAACCATTCCCGCACCAACAATGTTACCTTCGCCTTTAGTAAAGCCGAAAACTTCACTGGAATATTTTCCTGCCCAAAATTTAGAAAGGATAGCCAAAACGGTCATAACGATAATGAACCAAATATCCTTGAAAAAGCTTGCAAAAGTCATTGATAAGCCAATATCAGCGAAGAATACAGGGATAAAAATTGAATATCCGATTGCGGAGACAGATGAATTAACTTCCTTATACTGTGGTGTTTGGCGAATTGCTAAGCCACCAAAGAAGGCACCAACTACGGCAGAAAGACCAACGAAGTCAGCGGCATAGGCCATCGCTAATGCTAAAACAAGAGAAGCAATAACGACGGAATAATTAACATCCATCTTTTCAGCAGCCTTCATGAAATATGGGGCAACCCATTTATAAATAAACCAAACGGCAACGAAGTAAGCAGCTTCAATTAATAGATTCAAAAAGAAATTATTAGTTAGGCCGCTTTTTCCGCTTCATGACTAAAGGTTGTAAATAGACTAAGGACTACAACGGCTAAAATATCGTCAACGACGGCTGCTCCTAAAATAGCTGTGCCGGCACGAGTATGAAGTTGATTAGCTTCTTGTAACACAACTACTGAAATAGAGACGCTTGTTGCGGCAAAAACGATCCCAATGAACAATGCTTCGAGAGTTTTCATGCCAAACAAATACGAAGCAAGCCCCATGAAAATGACGGGCAAGATAACGCCGATACTAGCGACAGTAAAACTTAATTTGAAATATTTTTTTAGTAAATCAAGATCGCTTTCAAGTCCAGCTAAAAACATTAATAGAATAACGCCAAATTCCGAAAACAAACTGATGATATCATTTGGTTTTACTAAGCCTAAAATAGCTGGCCCTAATACAATTCCAGATAGAAGCTGACCAATTACGGCTGGCATATTAAAACGTGCAAATAGCTGCCCTAATAGCACTGTCGCAATCAAAATTAAAATTAGTTCACCTAAGAAATGCATATTTTTCCTTTCTAAAATGGTGAGATAAATAAAAAAACTTCCAAGTGCTTCTTGACCCAAAGAAGCGAATCTTGAAAGTTTTTATTTTTGTAGTAAAAACCCAACCACTAAATAAATATTTAATTGAGTTTTATTCTAATTGTTTTTTAAGGCTTATGCAAATGCGATATATGTTGTTTATCTCTCAATCCCAGTTTGTTCAGGATTCTTGGGCTCAGTTTTAGCAAGCAATGCCAAACAAATGGTGATTAAATCAACAACTTCTTGCAAAATAGCACCGATAAAGGCAGGAATTACACCTGTTGCGGCGATAATTTCTAAGATGATAACAATAGTAATAGCAGTTAAAACATCAATATTAGCAACCTTCATGGTGTGTTTACCAATAGCAACTGCATCATTAACTTTACTGATATCGTTAACCATGATAACGGCATCGGCACTTTCACTTGCAGCTGTTGCGCCTTTAGCGCCCATTGCGATACCAACATCAGCAGCAGTTAAACTTGGTGCATCGTTAACACCGTCACCAGTCATGACAACAGGACGAAGATCCTTAGGCACGTTTCTGATTGCTTCAATTTTTTGCTTAGGAAGCAAATCGGCCTTAACTTCAGTGTCACCAATTCCGGCAGCCTCAGCAATTTGATCTGCAACATTTTTATGGTCACCAGTAAGCATCATAATTTGTTTTGCACCTTGGCGACGTAAACGAGCAATGGTCTCTTTAGTTTCAGGACGAATCATATCCTTGAAAGTAATATAACCTGCAAATTGACCATTAATTGCAACATAAACAGCAGTTGCACCTGCATCAATTTTTTCATGATCAGGGGCAACGAAGCTTAACTTACCAACTTTAACTTTTTTACCATCGACAGTACCTTCGACACCTTGAGCAGTTGTTTCTTTTAAGTCAGAAACAGACTTAATTTGAGCCTTTGGAGTGTCTTTAACTAATGAAGTAGCAATGATGTGAGTTGATTGTTGTTCGACACTTGCTGCCAAGCTTTGAATTTCTTCTTTATCAAAGCCTTCAGCTGGAACGATGTCGCTAACTTCCAATTTGTTCTGAGTTAAAGTTCCAGTTTTATCAAAAGCAAAGGTCTTTGCACGTGATAATTTTTCAAGAGTTGGACCTGATTTAACAATAATATGGTGACGAGACATTGAGCTCATTCCGGATACTAAAGCAACAGGAGCGGCAATTAATAAAGGACAAGGTGAAGCAACAACCATTACTTCGGCAAAACGAGTAAAGTTCCAGCCACCTAAGGCCATTGCAATAAAACCTATTACCAGGGAAATAATTGTAAATGGAACGGCATAACGATCGGCCATTTTAACAAATTTAGCAGGTTGAGCTTCGGAAGATTTAACTAAAGCAACAATTGACTGATATTCAGAATCCTTGGCTAATTTGGTAACTTCCATTTCAACGGCGACGTCACCATTAATTGATCCAGACATTAATTCATTGCCAGGCACTTTATTTACAGGAACTGATTCACCAGTAAGAGATGATTGATCAAAGCTTGAAGAGCCTTTGACAATTTTACCATCGACAGGAACTTGTTCAGCAGGTTTAATTAAAACGTGATCACCAATTTTTAAATCGTCGACGTTAACTTCAGTTAATTGTCCGTTGACTAATTTGTTGGCCTTACGTGGCGTATTATCGAGAAGAGAACGAAGTTCCTTGTCAGCTTGACTTGTAGCGTAATCTTCAAGTGATTCACCACCTGTAAACATTACTAAAATCATCCAAGCTGCCCAGTAGTCACGAATGATCATTGTTGAGACGATAGCGATAATCGCTAAAATATCGACACCCCAACGTCCACGGCGAATATCGCCGATCATCTCAATAGCCATGTTAATGGCAGTATAAATACCAATAATATCAATTAAAATTTCAGTGTAAGTAATACCAGTTTTACCCATAAAGGTAAAATTAGTAAGAATTGGTTGTACATGAATTCCGAAATCTAAAATAGCGCCTATAATGCCGGCGATTATGACTACCAAAAATTTCCATTGGCGTTTTAGCATAATTTTTCCTCCACTTAATTAATTCAACAACTTATAGACCAATTTTAACACTCATTAACAAAATGTAAATTATATTCATTCTAAATTAGAATATGCAAAAAAACACACCATTCTGGATAGAATGGTGTGTTTTCATCTATTAATTTTCATTTAGGTCTGGCTTTTCATTAACATCGTAATGATTATCAAAAGTATGAACTACATAATTAAATGCTTTAATCCATTCACGACGGGTAAGTAAACCTTGAAAAACGCCTTTATCATCAACTACAGGTAAAAAAGCGTTGTCGACTAGCAAGTGAAGCTGAGTTTCTAACGTGGTTTGAACAAAATTAATTTTGTCAAATTTGGTTTGCATGACGTCCCGAACTTTTAATTCATTTAAAACGTCAGTAGAAATCTCATCAGTTTGAAGCATTTTATCTGTAATCATTGCTAGACTAAGTAAGCCAACTGCTTTTCTATCTTTATCTAAAACGGGAATTTTAGAATATTTTACTTTGGTTAAAATCAAAAATGCATGGTAAAGAGGATTATCATCTTGCACAAAAGCGATTCGACTTGCAGGAATTAGAAAAGATCCTGATTTTTCTTGGATTAACCGCTCGATAGACGGTGAAAACATGTAAGCATTTTCCTTTCTTTACCTATATTCTACAAAAGATTATGAAAAAGGAAAAGGCTCGCAGATTTTGCGAGCCTTATTAGTTTCATCTACTTTGGAGGAGTAAGAATGAATGAAATAAAAAAGTGGGAGTATGTAACAAGTTCTACCGCCTTGCTACGGTTTATATAATACGTGGAAATTGTGAATTAAAAGTGTCGAAAATATTATGAAATGGTAAAGAAATTTTTGTGTTTTATTTAAGAGCATAAGAAAAGCTCACGCAACGCACGTGAGCCGAAAGGGATAGATATGAAATTGGCATGTTGCCAATTCTTTTTATTTTCATTATTTACTTGGAGGAGTATGAATGAAAAACAAAAAAGTTGAGTTGTAGTGGCGAAATTCTTTCGCTTGCTACATTACATATATTAACTCTTAAATGTGAAAAAAGTGTGACAAAAAGATTTCTAATTTTGAAAAGTTGAAATTAATTTTCCCATAAATATCGCCTAATGCTATAAATCCTAGGGTTTAAGAGTTTTTTAGGTATAATACTTATATTGCAAGAAAGGAGTTCTCAAAGTGCTGAAGAAATTAGGAAGAATTATCAAAGGATTCTTTTTAACGTTGATAATTATTGCTGCATTGGGCGCAGGAGGATTTTTTGGCTATCAATGGTACCAAAATGAACAATTTCAACATGCTCGCCCAGAAGTCGTTAAAGCTAAAGATGGTACAAATACTAACGCTGCCTGGCATAATATATCGAAATATGAAAAGGATTTAAGACATAATTATTCCTTCATTCAAAAAGTATCTCATTATGTGCCACCAAGAACATGGGTGGGAAAAGATTTTGTAATTCCTGGCCTTGTTTCTACTAAAAGTTATAATTTTAAGACTAAAAAGTGGGATACAGCTGACTCTATGACTCCGCAAGGTATCACGGTTGCCGGCAAATATATTTTGATTACAGCTTATGATGGAGCCCATGAACATGCTTCAGTAATTTATGTAATTAATAAAAATACTGGCAAATATATCAAAACTGTACAAGTTTCTGGTAAACCGCATTTAGGTGGCATCGCTTATGATCCAAAAGCCAAAAATATTTGGATTACAGGGTCGTTAGGACAATCTTCAGCTTTGATGTCATTTACGCTTTCTACATTAAAAAAGTATAATCCTGCTAAAAGAATGCCAATTGAATGCAATAATAAAATTTCTATTCCTACCATGGAACGTGCATCTACAGTTACATATTATGATAACCAATTATTTGTAGGATTTTTCAACATGTATGGTCGAGGCAGAATTGCAGCTTACTCGATTGCGAGAAGCGGAAAAAACAAGAATTCAATTACTAATAATGAAATTCGTTCTGTTACTGGTAATGTTTCTTGGTCAGATCCTAGTGGGGAAACTTCAATGGATAAGCAAATTCAGGGAATCGCTATTTATGACGACAAAATTTTCTTGAGCCAATCATATGGTAGTGGCAGTTCAAAATTATATGTTTTTCCAGTAACTGCCTTAAATTCTCTGGATGAAAAAAATGCGGCTTTAGTTGTAAATATGCCCCCTTATTTGGAACAAATTACAGCTTATAAGGGTCAGCTTTTGTGCGTGTTTGAATCAGGATCAAAGTTGTATGCTAAACCAAATATTGTCATTATGGATAGAATTCTTTCTATTAATATAAATGCATTATTTGGCAATTAAAATTAAGGAGAATAAATGAATCATAATTATCGTGATAAACTTCATTTTTGGATTAGATTTTCTGGCTGGTTTTGTTTAATTCCAGCCACTACATACTTGTATATGTTTCAAGAAACTAGAGGAACAGCTATATCTTATTTTTGTATAGGGGAATTGATAATAATTACATTATTTGCTGCTTACGTATTAACTACGGCCAAATTAGAAAAGTGGGAGCATCCACAGAAAATAATGGGAGCGTTAATCTTTTCCTTTATTTTCATTTCTGTCTTCGATTCTATTCCTCTATTTTTAGCTTATCGAAATTGTAAGCGTATCAATGAATGATCAGTTGTATATGAGAGTGTAGAATTTGTTTAAATTTGTTAAAATATCAAATGTATGCCTACTAGTTATTATTTTCTGTAGTAACATAAGGCCTAAGTAAATATTTGTTACTGAGGGAGAAAGATGGAAAAAACTAAAAAAGTTGAATCTAGAAGCAAACGTATTGGTATGTTTGTTTTGAAGACGATTATTTATTTTGCTATCTTAATGGCCCTGATTTATTTGTATGAATATAGTGGTTTGAATTCTGTCCACTTTATTTACAACGAATTCTAAGGCAGGTGCTTGATAGATGATTAAAGATGTAATTAAAAAGATTGATGAAATTGCTGTAAATGATCCTGATCGAGAAGTTTATGACTATCTTGGTGAAACTAATACTTATGGTGATTTAAAAAAGCGTTCCGATGCATGGGCACACAAATTAGCAAGTTTGGACATTCCTGAAAAAGATCCAATTATGATCTGGGGTGGTCAAAAATTTGAAATGATTGCTAGTTTCCTAGGTTGTGTAAAATCTGGTCACGCTTATATTCCAATCGCAAGTTATTCAAACGCTGAACGTTTGACAATGATTCAGGATGTTTCTAAATCACAAGTTGTTCTTGCAATTGATGAATTGCCAGATGTTGATTTAGATGGCATTCAAGTTGTTAAGCCAAGCGATGTTGAAGATGGCGATTTTGCTATTGATGAAAGTAAGTTTGTTGAAGGTGATGATAATTTCTACATTATCTTTACTTCTGGAACAACAGGCAAACCTAAAGGCGTACAAATTAGTCATGATAACTTGCTTAGCTTTGTAAACTGGGAATTAGATGATTTCAATTTACCAGAACATCCAAGCTTTTTAGCACAAGCTCCATACTCATTTGACTTGTCAGTTATGAGTTTGTATCCAGCTTTGACTGCTGCTGGTAGATTAGTAGTTTTGCCACACCATATTACGCAAAACTTTGCTCAATTATTCAGTACATTGCCTAAACTTCAATTTAACGTTTGGGTATCAACACCATCATTTGCACAAATGTGCTTCTTGGATAAGACTTTTAATTCAGAACATCATCCTGATTTAACACACTTCTTATTCTGTGGTGAAGAATTGCCACATACTGAAGCAGCAATGCTCAAGAAGAAGTTCCCAGAATCACATATTTTCAATACTTACGGTCCAACTGAAACTACTGTTGCGGTAACTCAAGTTGAAATTACAGATGAAATTTTAGAAAAATATGATCGTTTGCCAATTGGTCGCGCTAAGGAAGATACCAAGATTACTATTGATACTTCCAAAGGTGAAAAGCCAGGCGAAGGTGAAATCATCATTAGTGGTCCAAGCGTTTCAAAGGGTTATATGCATAATCCTGAAAAAACAGAAGCTGCTTTCTTCAAGAATGATGGTGATGAATACGCAAGCTATCGTTCAGGGGATGCGGGTTTCTTTGACGGTGATATGTTGTTCTATCGTGGTAGAATTGACTTCCAAATTAAGTTCAATGGTTACAGAATCGAACTTGAAGAAATTAACTTCTACTTAACCAAGAATGATTTAGTTCGTTATGGCGTTGCAGCTCCTAAATACAATAAAGATCATGCTGTTCAACAAATTGTTGCTGAAATTGAACTTAAAGATGGTGTTCGTCGCAAGTATTCAGATGCCGCTTTAACTAAGATGATCCGTGAAGATTTGGCTAAGAACGTTATGCCATACATGATTCCACAACGTTTCATTTATAAAGATGCTTTGCCAATTTCCCAAAACGGCAAGGTAGATATTAAGGCCGTTATTAAGGAGGTTAATAAGTAGTGAATTTTAATTTCATTAACTTACAGCCTTACTCAAATCCGCAATACTTTATTTATTTGCTAATAGCCTTAATTCCAATGGTTATTGGTCTCTACTTTGGTAAAAGACTTAAGATTTATGAAGCTATTTTTTCATTAGTATTCATTTTCTTAATCTTTGATGGTACGCACTGGCAACAAGGTGTTAACATAATTCTTTATTTGATTTATGAATTTATAATTACCTTTGTGTATTTGCGTTATCGTACCAAAAAGAATAGTCCTAATAAAACGTGGATTTTCTGTTTAGCTGTTATTTTAGCAATCTTGCCGTTAACAGCTGTTAAAGTCTTAACGGCAATGCCCGTCGGAACAGTTCCATTTGTAGTTGGATTCTTGGGTATTTCATATATTACCTTTAAGAATGTTCAAGTAATTATGGAAACTCGTGATGGTGCAATTAAGGAAATTGATCCAGGAACTTATGCAAGATTCTTGTTATTCTTCCCAACAATTTCTTCAGGTCCTATTGATCGTTACCGTAGATTTAAAAAGGACTTTGATAAGGCACCAAGTAGAGAAGACTATATTACCGATTTGCAATATGCAGTTCGCTATTTATTCCAAGGCTTTCTTTATAAGTTTATTTTAGGATGGTTCTTTGGAACATACTGGCTTCCAAAGATTACTCAGGCCGCATTAACTGTCGGTAATGCCAACGGTGGTTTGAAGTTATCCTGGTGGGTCTTAGCTTATATGTACTGCTACAGTATGTATTTATTCTTTGACTTTGCTGGATATTCATTGTTCGCTGTATCAATTTCATACTTTATGGGAATTCATACGCCAATGAACTTTAACATGCCATTCATTTCCAAAAACATTAAGGATTTCTGGAATCGTTGGCATATGACCTTGTCATTCTGGTTCCGTGATTATATTTATATGCGATTTACTTTCTTCGCAATGAAGAAAAAATTGTTCAAGAGCAGAATTAGACTTTCACAAGTTTCATACTTCCTTTTGTTCTTAATCATGGGCTTTTGGCACGGTCTTACTTGGTACTACATCGTTTATGGTCTTTACCATGCAATGGCAATTTGTATCAACGATTCATGGTTAAGATTTAAGCGTAAACATAAGAAGCAAATACCATCTAATAAATTTACTAAATGGCTTGCTATCTTTATTACGTTTAACGTTGTATGTTTCAGTTTCTTGATCTTCTCAGGATTCTTAAGTCAACTTTGGTTTGGCTGGCAATAATGAGAAGTATTAGAATAGTAAGTAGTTTTATTTGAGAGGATTTTAATTATGGATACAAAGACAGAAGTTTTAGATATTTTAAATGAATTAACTGGTGAAGATTTGTCAGAAAACATGGATGACAACATCTTTGAAGATGGCTTGCTTGACTCAATGGCAAGTGTTCAAATGCTTTTAAGCTTACAAGAAAAGTTTGGTATTGACGTGCCTGTTTCAGAATTTAACCGTGAAGAATGGGATACTCCTAACAAGATTGTTGCAAAGGTGGAAAGCTTAGAAAATGAGTAATAAACGCCGGCTGTGGCAAATTTTTGGCCCAGTTATTTGCGCTTTTATCTTATTGTTGGTTGTTTTCTTATTCCCATGGGAACGTACTTTTTCAAAGACTTCCATTTTCCAAGCTGCTAATTCACAAACTACGACCGTATTTAAAGGCGTAAAGATGAAGCAAGAAGCTTACGATGATGGTTATGTTCCTTTTTATGGTTCAAGTGAATTATCAAGAATGGATCCACTTCATCCTAGTGTAATTGCAGATAAATACGATCGTAATTACAGACCATTTTTGCTTGGTGGTCCAGGTAGTCAAAGTTTGTCCCAGTTTGTAGGGATGCAAGGCACTAGCAAACAACTTAAAGACAAAAAAGCTGTAGTTATTATTTCGCCACAATGGTTTACTAAAGAAGGTCAAGATCCGCAAGCATTTGATTTGTATTATTCACCACTTCAAACAGCAATGTTTTTGCTTAATGCTAAAGACAATGTGGCTGATCGTTATGCTGCAAAGCGTATCGCTTCAATGCCAACTGTGAAGAATGGAATTATCAAATCATGCCTTAAAAAGGTAGCAGCAGGTAAGAAATTATCTGGCTGGGATCGTTTTGTACTTCAAAATCGTATGAGAATGTTAGCTAATGAAGATAATTTCTTTAGTTCATTCCAAATGCGCGATCGTGTAGATAAGATTCATCAAAAGGAAAAATTATTGCCAGATACTTATTCTGAAGCTGCTTTACATAAAGTTGCCGATGAACAAGCAGAAATGCATACAAATTCAAATAATTTGGGTATCGACAATACTTTCTATCGCACTCGCTTGCCTAAGAAAGTATTGAAGAAGCTTAAGGGTAGTCAACGTCACTTTAATTACGTTAAGTCACCTGAATATGCAGATTTCCAATTAATGTTGAATCAATTTGCCAAGCAACATACTAATGTTTTGTTTATCATTCCACCAATTAATGCTAAATGGGCTAAGTACACTGGTTTATCACAAAAGATGTACCAAGAATCCGTAGCTAAGATGGAAAAACAACTTACTAGTCAAGGTTTTGAAAATATTGCTGATCTTTCTAAAGATGGTGGTAAAAAGTACTTCATGGAAGATACTATTCACCTTGGTTGGAATGGCTGGGTTGCTGTAGATAACGCTGTTAAGCCATTTATGTCGCAACCAAATCGTCGTTACACTTACGATATTGATAACTATTATTATTCAGAAAAATGGCAAAACAAAACTGATGTTAAGCCATTAAACCTTTCCAATAAAGATAGTTTAAAAAAGAAATAGTGCGACATGCTATTAACCGTTTGGGCGTTAAGGGCTCCGTCCTTGTGATTAAACATGGTCGGCCTTGGCTTGATTACGCAACGGCTAATAAGGCTGACACTAGCTATTTGATCAACTCTGTACAAAAGTCTATGACCGCAACGATGGTCATGCGTGAAGTTCAAAAGGGCAAACTTAGTCTAGATGATCGCCTCAGTGAGTATTTCCCTGATATAACGGGTGCTCAAGATGTGAAAATTCGTAATTTGATTAATATGACTTCAGGCTTAGACCTTGCTCAAGGCGAAAAATTGGGAACGAAGCACTTTGTTTCTGATGAAGATAATCTTGAAGCTGATATTAATAAAACGGTGTATAACCCTAAAATGCTCGGGAAATGGCATTATACAGCTGTAAACTATGTTTATTTATGTGGTATTTTGTCAAAAATTGAGAAAAAGAGTTATGAAAAATTGTTTAAGCAGACATATATTGATCCGCTTAACTTAAAGCATACAGAATTTTTATGGTCTAATGAAAAAGAACTTCATGATAGTCATTGGGTACCAGGATATCAAAAGCATAACGGTAAGTATAAGCGTGTTCATCATGCTAAAGCTGTCCGAGATGCTCATAATGAACTCGGTGCAGGCTCAATCGTGATGTCTAATGCAGATCTGGCTAAGACAATTTCTGCCATGTTAGGTGGCAATTTATTGACAGATCAGAGTAGATCTATTTTGTTCAAAGGGGAAAAACCAAAATATTACAATGGTGGTTTTTATAATTTGCAAGATTATAAAGTTGCCAATGGTGCAGGAGCTGGATATTATACTTTCTTAAGATCAACTAATAATGGTAAGGAAATGATAATCATTCAAAGCAATCGTACTAAAAAAGGTGTTTTCTTTAAGACAAGAAATAAAGTAAATCAGATTATGGCAGTTATGCTTAATCTGGAAGATGCAGAAAGCTTAGGCTTATAGGCCTAAGCTTTTTTCTTGAAATTAATTCAAAACTAAGAAGTTTAAAGTATTGTTTTTTAAGCAATGCAATGCTAAGATTAACACTGTACCGCCACTAGAAAGTAGTCATTTTCTCCGGTAGCGAAAATGTTATCTTCTATATGTGGTCAGAATGGTGGTACACACTGTGTGAGCCTAGTTCCGTTGTTGGAATTAGGCTTTTTTTGATGTTAATTTGTTCAGGTATTTAAATTACGGTAAACTATATGAAAAGTATTAGTTTCATTTTCGCTTTGGGAGGAAAATATGAGTAGAAAAGAATTAAAACAAGCTGCTAAGGATCAGCTTCGCGGCAACTGGGTGTGGGCAATCTGTCTTTCATTGATTTCATGGTTAATTATTTACTTAATCGATGATATTGAATCTTTCATTTCAACAGGTCGCGATACTGTATATAATCAGGTTTATCGTTTTGCTAATGGTAGCGTACTTACTGAAACAACTAGTTCAGTATCACCATTTTCTAGTATTTTTACGTTTGTTTTATCAATTTTAGCTGGAATTTTACTTTGGGGTGTTACATACACTATCTTGCAATTTAGAGATAAGGGTGATCAGCCTAATGTCTTCAAAGGTATGTTTAGTGCATATATGGGTGACAAGTTTACGACATCATTTGTAACTTATCTTCTCTTTGAAATTTTCTTATTCTTATGGACTTTATTGTTTATCATTCCTGGTTTTATCAAAGCATATTCATACTCAATGACTCCTTATATCATGAAGGATTTGTATGATGCAGGTCATAAGCCAACTGCAACAGAAGCAATTACTAAGAGCCGTAAATTAATGAATGGTCACAAGACGGATTTATTTGTCTTAGACTTAAGTTTTGTTGGTTGGTGGCTTCTTAGTGTCATTACTTTGGGCATCGGCTTTATTTGGGTAACACCATATTATCGTCAAACTAAGGCTAACTTCTATCGTAATTTAGCTGGCGATCAATTTCTTAAGGAAAATTAAATTATAGCTGCTTGTAAGCAGTAAAATATCTTAATAAACCACCTCTCTGTATAATTTGAAATATGGAAGGTGGTTTTTATGTATGACAACAAGAAAAATAGCAAAGATAAAAAAGACTTTTCAGATTCTGAAGTACGTGGCGAGCGCAGCGATCGTATTGTATCAGTTGATAAAAAAGATAAATGGACTGAGAAATGAAAAAGCTTAGATACACGCCAGCGGCTAAGAAAAATTATGATAATTTAACAGGATCTCAACGTAGATTTGTTGATGAAGGGTTAGATCAGCTTAAAATGGGTGATCTAATTTCCCAGGAAATAGAAAACAAAGAGTTGGGGTTAACAATTAGCTGTGAGCAAAATGGTGATGAAGTCTTAATTAAAAATATTTCTTATAATAATTATCGTAAGACTGACAATTATCAGGATGCTCAACAACGCATGAATGATTGGAATAATTAAAAGGCAAGAGATTTTAAATTCTCTTGCCTTTTGTATATTTAAATATTCCAATGACTATTAATATTGTTTTGAATAAATTCATCTAAGTACTTAGATGATTCGTCGTCAGCGCCTTTTTCTTTTAAAATAGCTCTAACTTCTTTAGTTCCAAGTTTTTTCTTGATATAGTATGGCAAAGCTTTATTTACTAATTCGTCAAGATCGTCTTCTGTAACGTCCATGTATTTTTCTGCTAATTGTTCTACTTTATCTTCTAATTCAATTCTTTTCTTTGTCATTTTTTTCACCCTTTACTTAACTATACCTATTATATCATTTCATTTTTATTTCAATAATTGCAGTGCCTTATGATAACTGTATAATTGATTAGTAAAATAATAAGAATAGCGGGAATGCAGAATGGAACAGATTGTACAATTTTTGATATGGATTAGGAAAAGGTCTTTTTTTCGTGTAGTTCAAAGAACTTTTGTAATGTTGATGCCGGTTGCTACAATTGGTGTCTATTTTCGCGTGCTTAGAGATTGTATTTTTTCTCCAGATAGTTTGATTTATAATATTTTAAATTTTGATTATTTAATGTCCGATCAAATTTGGAATATTGGTAATGTATTAAGTTCAGGCATGGTTCGAGTGACATTAGGCATATTTGGAATTTACGTAGCGTACTTTTCGGCCGTTCATACAGCACGTCTTTACCATAAAGACACTACAATGGCCGGAATTGCAGCTGTAATCGTGATTACTTTTTGTGCATATCTAAGTGGACTTGGTAGTTCTAACAACCTTCAGCAGGCTTTATATTCACGAATTTTGAATATTAATGGAATATTAATTGCAATAATTGTTGGCTATTTTGTTGGACAAATTTTCCACTTCTTTGGTAAAAATCATGTTCACTTAAAGAATGAAAATATTAATACAATTCGGCATAGAGCTTGGAATTCAATTTTGCCTACTTTAATTTCGGTTGTAGCAGGTTTGATTTTAGGATTGCTCATTTATTTCTTCAAAATTAGATTGCTAGATTCTTTCTATATAAAGAGTTTAGTAGGAAGTCTGCAAAATTCTAATAAGTTATTTGTTGTTGTGCCGATTACTATGCTGGCTACGTTATTTTGGTGGGGAGGAATTGGTTATCCGTTAAGTTCCCTTTTAACATCATCAAATAGTGGCGCAGCAATTGCTAATATGAATTATGCTTTACGTCATGGAAATGCCGCTAATGTTCCTTATAAATACTTGGGAAGTTCACTTGTTCAAGCTTATGGCTGGATGGGGGATGTTTGCATAGCCTTAACGTTAACCGTGATAATTTTACTTTTTTCTCATGACAAAGAAATTGAATCCATAGCTAAATTAAATTTGTTGCCTGTTGCTTTTGGCGGTCCTCAGGGTTTAGCTGTGGGGTTACCGATTATTCTTAATCCGCTTTATTTAGTTCCGGTTGTATTTATTCCTGCAATTAATGAATTAATCGCAGCGGGAGCGATTGCTGTACATTTAATAGTTCCTAGTGCCTATCCGGTTTTGAGAGGAACTCCGGGAATATTAATCGCCTTTTTTGGTTCTAATGGCAATTGGAAATGCTTTGCCTTTACGATTTTATTATTTATTTTGGATATTTTGATATTGTTTCCTTCTTTAAAAATGGGACAAAAAATCAATAAGGAGTTGATTGCTTATGACAAACAAGCACGATATGACTTTTAATACGAAGAATATTAAGTGGCTTGTATTGCTTTTTGTCATTTTGCTTGCCCTGTCAATTCCTGCCTATGCCTGGATGAAAAAGACTAACCATGATCGTGCGGAAAGACGCAGGTCCATGTTATCACCAGTGATTATGGTTCCAGGCTCAAGTGCTTCTATAAACAGATTTGATCCTTTAATTGCAAAATTGAATAAAAATAATGCTCATCCTCATAGTATTTTGAAAATTAAGGTTTCAAAAAATGGTCAATTATCGTATTTAGGATCACTTAATCGAGGTGACAATGAGCCAATTATTGTTATTGGCTTTGAAAATAATCATGATGGCTATAGTAATATTAAAAAGCAGGCCGGATGGCTTGATGAAGCTTTTTATCAAATTTCTGATACTTATAAATTCAATAATTTTAAAGCATTTGGCCATTCAAATGGTGGTTTAATTTGGACATATTGGCTTGAACATTATTATTCTGATTATTCTTCGGAAATTAAGATTAAAAAGTTGATGACATTGGCTTCGCCGTTTAACTTCAGCGAAAATAGCGTCAATAGACGTACGCAAATGCTAAATGATTTTATTAAAAACAAAAAGAAATTACCGAAAAATCTAGTTGTTTATTCTTTAACTGGCGGTCGTAGTTATGAATCAGATGGTATAGTTCCTGAAGCAAGTGTTGCGGCAGCTAAATATGTATTTCAAAATCAAGTTAAGAGTTTTACAGAAATGACTATTACAGGGGATGAAGCTGGGCATTCGGATTTACCACAGAATAAACAAGTTGTTCAATTGATGAAACAATACTTATTCGATAAAATGAATTCACAAGCACCGCTTACCAAAGAAAGTCAAAAACAAAAAGATAGGAATAAAAAGAAAGAAAAAATAAAGTAATTAATATAGGAAGACATTGATTAAGATCAATGTCTTTTTTGTTTATTCTGTGGAAAACTTTCAAGCTAAATGCAAACATATTTTTGAATAATTGACTGATCTTAAGAATTTCTTTAGAAATTGTGAAGTAGATAAAAAGGCTATATATCAGCATTTGTAGTAGATATTTATATAACTTCACAAAAATAATCATTTTCTGTGGAAAACTTTTACAAAAAGTATTGCTTTTTGTGGATAACCTGCTATACTAATAAATGTAATGAGTTAGCACTTAGCTAACAAGAGTGCTAAAAACTCAAAAGACATAAATAAATATAAGGGAGTGTTTGCATATATGGCATACTTTAACAACGATTTTGACAACTTATTTAACGAATTAAACAGCTCATTCTTTAATGATGACTTTAACAGAACTTCAAATGGCTCATCAGCATACTACAGCAAAATGAGCTCAACTCCACAAACTATGGTACAAAATCCACAACAAAAGAAAGAAAAGTCAATTGGTGTTGACTTAGTAAAACAAGCTAAAGAAAACAAATACGACCCAGTAATTGGTCGTGACAAGCAAATTGATGAAGTTATTGAAATTTTATCAAGACGTAAGAAGAACAACCCAGTTTTAATTGGACCTGCTGGTGTTGGTAAGACTTCTATTGTTGAAGGCTTGGCTCAAAGAATTGCAGAAGGCAATGTTCCAGCTAAAATGAAGGACATGCGCATCATTTCAATTAATATTAATGATATGGTTGCAGGTTCTAGCCTTCGCGGTAGCTTTGAAGAAAAACTTAAGGAAGTTATTGATCAAGCTCAGAAGAACCCTAACATTGTTTTATTCATTGACGAATTGCACAACATTGTTGGTGCAGGTTCAACTGACTCAGAAACTAACAACGGTGATGCTGCTAATATTTTGAAGCCAGCTCTTGCAAGTGGCGATTTGAAATTAATTGGTGCAACTACTACAAGTGAATACCAAAGAATTGAAAAGGATCCAGCTTTAGCTCGTAGATTCCAACCTGTTCAAGTTCCAGAACCAACAACTGATGTTGCTGTGAAGATCTTGGAAGGCTTAAAGAAGAAGTACGAAAAATTCCACCACGTAAAATACGATGACAATGCTCTTAAGTTAGCTGTTGAATTATCAGAAAGATACATTCAAGGACGTTACTTACCAGACAAGGCTATCGATTTGATGGATGAAGCTGGCGCTAAGAAGGCTTTAACTGTTGACCCTCAAGATGAAGAAAGTTTAAAGACTAGAATTCATGCTTTAGAAGCTAAGAAAGCAGAAGCTGCTAAGGCTGAAGACTACGACAAAGCTTCTGAATTGAAGACTCAAATTGAAAAGCTTCAAAAAGACTTGAAGAGTGCTGACAAGGCAGAAACTCCAGTTGTTACTGAAAAGGATATTTACAAGATTATTGAACAAAAGACAAATATCCCAATGAGTGAACTTCACGCTGACGAAGCTAAGAAGAACCTTGATTTAGCAAAGAAATTGAAGGCTGTTGTTATTGACCAAGACAAGGCTATCGATGTAATTACTGATGCAATTGCTCGTAAGCAAGTCTTCAAGGACAGCGACAGACCAACTGGTTCATTCTTACTCACAGGACCAACTGGTGTTGGTAAGACTGAACTTGCTAAGCAATTAGCTGTTAACTTATTTGGTAACAAAGATCACTTCATTCGTTTGGACATGTCTGAATACCAAGATGAAATGGCAGTTAATAAATTGATCGGCTCTGCACCTGGCTACGTAGGCTACGGTGAAGGTGGTCAATTAACTGAAAAAGTTCGTCACCAACCATACAGCTTGATTTTGTTTGACGAAATTGAAAAAGCTAACCCACAAGTATTCAACGCTTTGCTTCAAATTATGGACGATGGTCGTTTGACTGACGCACAGGTAGAACTGTTTCCTTCAAGGACACAATTTTAATTATGACTTCTAACGCAGGTTACTCAGACAACTTGCTTAAGGATGGTAAAGTAGATCAAGACAAGTTAATTCACGCTCTTGAAAACTACTTCAGACCTGAATTCTTGAACCGTTTGGATGCAATTGTTCCATTCAACTCATTAACTCAAGATGACATGAGCAAGATTATCGACATTTACCTTAAGAAGATGTCACATGTTCTCAGCAAGAAAGGTATTGAAGTAACTGTATCTGATGAAGCTAAAAAGGTTGTAGCTGACAAGGGTTACGACAAGAAGTTTGGTGCTCGTCCTCTTAGAAGAGTTGTTGAACAAGACCTTGAAACTCCAATCGCAAAACTTGTGATGAGTGAACCTGACACTAAGAAGATTGAATTTACTGCTGATGACAAGCACTTGTACATGAACGGCAAGTCAATCTTAGACTTAGTAAGACCAGAAGAAAATACTGATGAAGCTAAGGAAGAAAAGTCAGAAAACAAAAAAGAAAACTAATAATTTAGATAAATAAGCCTAAAAATACATAAATAAAGACACCTCATTGAGGTGTCTTTTTGTTTTCTATATTTTTGGAAAATTGACAATGTCTTTTGATTTTGATTATAATTAAAATCAATCTATTACTTTATTGAAGCGACATCTTGGGTTTCATTACTAAGGTGTCTTTTTTATTAAAAAGGGAAGTGGAATTAATGGATGAGGATAATAAACCTAAATTAAATCGTGGACTTAAGAGCCGCCATGTTACAATGATTGCCATTGGTGGTGCTATTGGAACAGGATTGTTCTTGGGATCAGGTTCAGCGATTCAAAGTGCTGGACCATCAATAATTCTTTCTTATTTAATTGTAGGGATTATCACTTTCTTCATGATGAGAGCCTTGGGTGAACTTATTTTGGCAGATCCATCTAAGCATTCATTTTTAGATGCCGTAAAAAAATATTTAGGCGACCGTGTTGAATTTGTTGCAGGTTGGACTTATTGGGCATGTTGGCTAAGTTTAGCTATGGCAGATTTGACCGCAACGGGAATATATTTAAAGTATTGGTTTCCATGGCTTCCCCAATGGGTAGGACCATTATTAATCGTTATTCTATTGATGCTTGTGAACATGGTTGACGTTGGGCTTTTTGGAGAATTGGAAAGCTGGTTTTCTATGATTAAAGTTATTGCGATTATTGCACTAATTTTAACAGGAGCCGTTTTATTGCTTTTTCATACTAAAGTCGCTGGACGTACTGTTTCGTTTACTAATATAGTTAGTCACGGTGGATTTTTTCCAACTGAAATTAGTGGTTTTCTTATGTCATTTCAAATGGTTGTTTTTGCCTTTGTTGGCGTAGAAATTGTTGGATTAACTGCCGGTGAAACAGCTAATCCAGAGAAAGACATTCCTAAAGCTATTAATACTTTGCCTGTAAGAATTGGTCTTTTCTATATTGGTTCAATGCTTGCAATTATGGCCGTTTATCCATGGAATCAAATTAAGACAACTTCAAGTCCTTTTGTTCAAGTATTTGCTGCGATAGGGGTTATAGGTGCGGCCGGAATTTTAAATTTTGTCGTTTTAACAGCAGCGATGTCAGCCACAAATAGTGCGATTTTTTCGACAAGTCGTTCGCTTTATGCGTTATCACGTGGTGGTAATGCACCTAAAAAATTAGGGGAATTGAGCAACAAAGCTATTCCTAAAAATGCTCTTACAGTTTCTTCTTTGATTTTATTTGTTGTCGTCATTTTAAACTATTTAATGCCGGCAAGAATTTTTGATATTGTTTCAACTGTTTCGACCATTAACTTTGTAGTTGTTTGGTTGATTATCATGTGGGCACATATTAAATATCGTAAAGCTAATAAGGCAAATTTGGGAGAATTTAAGATGCCAGGTTTTCCATTTACAAGTTGGTTAACAATCATCTTTTATTTGTCTGTTTTAGTTATTCTTTTCTTTATTCCTACTACTAGATTGCCATTAGTTCTTTCTGGATTATTTATTATTGTACTTTCATTAATTTATGGACTATTAGTGAAAAATAAGGATTAATAGTTGATATACCTTAAGAAATAATGAAAAAATAATATCTTTCATGTATAATGACTTAAAACTACTTAGATTATATACAAAAATATTATTTCCTCGGGAATAATATTTT
>NZ_BALY01000022.1 GCF_000615445.1 Lactobacillus hamsteri DSM 5661 = JCM 6256
CACCATTAATAGTTGTAACTCTAATCATTTTTTTGTATTGTTCAATACGATATGTTTTTTCTTCATTTTTCCTCTCATATTGACGAATTACGGCCTTTTTAAAATCAGTATATTTTTTGTCAAGATAATACTTCTTACCGTCATTATTATGTAAAAATCTATTAAATTGAATGTATGTATACGCCATTTCATCAGCCTGGTGTTTTTCTGCATCAGCTATTTTTAAATTTTTAAGTAATCCTTGTAGCGTTAACACAACTATTAAAGTAATAAATATTGAAAAAACAGCCTCTGCTAATAAAAATCCTCTGCAATTAGTCTTCATCTTTTTCATTTAAATAATAAATTCGATCATGAATTTTTACACTATTCAAATTATTTTCATTCATCATATGCATGGCAACGGCTCTGTCAGTATGTATTTCCATATTCTTTTCCATCTTTTTTCCTTCTACAACAACCAAAGTCAAAATCGTTACTCCCAAAAAGCTTATAAACATTGCAATAATACTTTCAAGCAAAATAAAGCCTTTACTCTTCATAAATTATCCTCCCCCAGGCCATTTGAATTCTTGCTTTTTTCATGTGATTACCATTAGCTAAAATAATAGTTATTGGTTTCATCATTCCTGTATGTGAAATTTTAAAATATTCCCACCGTCGGGATTCTATTCCTGGTTCAAGATGCATAGTTATAAACTTATCGCCCGCAAACTGAACAGCTAAAGTTTTTGAATCATATCGACCTGTCATTTTTCTTTGCTTAATGACACTAACTCTTCCAGCTTGTTCAATTGTAGCTACTACTTGTCTCATTGCATTGTTCAAGCGGATTTCAGATTGGTAATCTTTTAATTTCGTAGTCCCAATCATCAATAAACTGCAAGTAATAATCAAAGTAATCAAAGATTCAAGGATAGTAAAACCTGTTAATTTTTTCATTAATTATGTACCACTTCACCTGCAGAATTAATGCGAAAATCTTTAATTTTTTTAGCTTGATCTTCACTTAAATATTTTCCTCTTAAATCGTTAAGACTTCTTGGCAATTTACCATGTTCATTTTCATAAAGTTCAACCTGAGTTTGTAAAGTCGTGCGAAAAGCCTCCGAAGTTTTCTTTTCAGCATTTTTCTTTTGCCCAACTAAATTTGGAGCAATAATCAATGTCAGCATCACTACAATTGCAATTACTACAACCATTTCAATTAAAGTAAATCCTTTTTGCTTTTTATTAAAAATATTCGATCTTTTCATCCTAAATTCCTCGCATCATCGCATACATTGGTAACAATAATTTTAAATACATCCCCACAACGCACAAACCAATTAGAATAAAACAAAAAGGTTGTACATTCACTACTAGCTTTTCAATTTTATTAGTTAATTCATTAAATAAGCTTTTTCCTAATATTAAGCAACGATCACTCAAATTTTTTCTCTTTGATCCAGTCTGCAATAAAACCAATAGGCTATCCGGTAAAAATTCCTCTTTTTTAATTATTTCTTGTAAACTTTTACCCTCTGCGAGATTTTTACCTACTTTTTGTCCTAAATATTGCTGCAAAGATCCCTTTTCTTGCGCTTTTGCATATTCACACATTTTTTGAAGTGAAAAACCACCTGCTAGAAGCAAGCCAATATCATAAACTAGTAAATAATTAACATAAATTTTTATTATTTCGCCTAATACAGGATATTTACTTAACTTTTTCATCGAACCGTAATCTTGCTTTGCTAATAGGGTCAGAATTTTAGCAAAATAATACATACTTCCTAATACAATTCCGATTAAACCAACAATCATAAAATCACCAGTGTGTTCATCAGAATTGCTAAATTGATTTGATACAAAGGTCTGCATAAAAACTAATAAAAAAATCATCATTGTAGCTAAAACAAAAGGATACGAAAGTTCTGATTTCAATTTCTTAATTTGTTCAATTTTTAAACGATTCAAAATTACTAATTGTGTTAAACAATCAATTAAACTTCCTTGCTGCATCGCTAACTTTATTTGAGTCACTGTTGTTTTAGAAAAGCCCAAATTTAAAAGTTCCAAATAAAAATGACTGCCACTCTTCATCCTTAAATCAAGCCCACGCATTAAATCCTGCTTCTGTGGCCATAACACTGCCATTAATTCAATACTGCTGTTAAGCGAAAAGCCATTCTCTAAACTACTCTTTAAATAGTCCAAAAATTCTAATTGTTCTTCAAGATTCAATTTATCCTTCTTGATAGGCCTTATAAGTTGCATCGGTAATTTTCTTATCCTTTCTTAAAGCTTTTAAATTTTCTTGCCAACTTACAAAATCAGCACGAATATCCTTCAAAATGTCAGTTTCTAAAATTTCCCCACTAGCCAAATCCATTAAACAGGCTAATCTATCTTGCTTAGCCTTAGGAATTAATCTTTGATAAGAAAGTGCCGTCAAACAATTTGCCAATTCTTCTTTAGAGATCCCCAAGCCTTCTAATCTTGAAATTGTCTGCAAAGTGCTCTTGGCATGCACCGTTGCCAAAACTAAATGTCCACTAAGAGCAGCATCTACGGCCAATCTAGCTGTTCCTCGATCTCTAATTTCCCCAATAATTAAAATATCAGGACGATGACGCAAAGCCGCTTTAAGCAAACTCGTATAATCAATTCCAGCATCTGAATTAACTTGTGTCTGTAAAAAAGTTTGTTCATGAACTTCAACTGGATCCTCAATAGTCATAACAACTTTATTTTTCCCAATAGCTTTAGCCAATTCATACATTGTCGTTGTTTTTCCAGAGCCAGTTGGGCCACTGGTAATTATTAAGCCCCGTTTAAGCGATAATGACTTTAATTCTTCTAGTTGTTCATCAAAAAAATAATTACTATTTTGAATTTGATAAATTATTCGAATTACTAAAGATTCATAATCAGTAAAATCTCCTAAACTAGACAATCGTAAATAATATTCATTATTTTGATATTCAAAATTCATTGCGCCAACTTGCGGACGACGATGCTCAGAAATATCCATTTGCGCAGCATATTTAAAATAATTAATAATTTCTTTTCCTTGCTCCAAAGAAAAACTTCTCTCACTCACAACGCCCATATAAGTTCGAAAGTTAACATCAATCTTTTCTTTTTTTGGTAAAAAGAATATATCGCTACTTTTACATAAAATAGCCTTCTCAACTAATTCATTAATTATTTTCTTTATTTCCATATTGAGGCCCTCCTTTTTGTCCCTCATTAATATGTACGCAAAAAAATTGAATTTTACCGAAAAAAAGTAAAAAAAAACATTCAGTATAAACTGAATGTCTTCTCAATAGAATTAATTAGTCTTCATCATCTGCAGCAGCAGTGTAAACGTTTTGAACGTCATCGCTATCTTCCAAAGCATCAACTAAATGTTCAAATTGTTCTTTCTTATCTGCTGGAACAGGAGTGGTGTTTTGTGGAACCATAGTTAATTCAGCTGCAGCAAGCTTGTAACCTGCTTTTTCAAGTGCATCACGCACAGCAGTGAATTGCTTAGGGTCAGTATAGATTTCGAAAGCATCATCACTAGTTTGTAAATCGTCACCACCAGCATCCATAACATCAAGTAAAACTTGGTCTTCATCTGCATCAGTAGTTGAACGATCAATTACAATGTAACCTTTACGGTCAAACATGTAAGCAACTGAACCTGTAGCTCCAAGTGAACCACCGTTACGAGTAAAGGCAACACGTACATCAGAAGCTGTACGGTTCTTGTTATCAGTCAAAGCTTCAACAAAAACTGCAATACCGCCTGGTGCGTATCCTTCGTAAGTAATTTCGTCGTAGTGTTCGTCTGAGTTACCTTCAGCCTTCTTAATCGCACGTTGAATGTTATCTTTTGGCATGTTGTTTGAACGAGCCTTATCAATAACCATACGCAAGGTAGGATTCCCTGAAGGGTCAGGACCACCACTCTTTGCAGCCATATAAATTTCACGAGATAACTTTTGGAAAACTTTACCTCTCTTAGCGTCTTGCGCATTCTTGCGGCCTTGAATATTGTGCCATTTTGAATGTCCTGACATAAAGGATCCTTCTTTCTTTTTTCTAATATTTGTCAACGTTAATTATCTTAACTCACAGCCATATAAAATTCAATATTATCAAGTACCTAAACCGATTTTTTCTTTAATTTTTGATAAATCACATTAACTAATAAACATAATGCAATTGCAAACAAAGCTCCACAACTATCAAGCATTACATCAAAAATACTTGGCGTACGATCTCCTGTTAAGTATTGATGATATTCATCTAACGCTGCTAATCCCATTGTACTTAGCCAACATAAAACTGGTGCTGCCCACTTTATTTTAAAAATTCTTTTTAATCCTAGATAGCCAAATAGTCCTAATATAAAGTAAGAACCAAAGTGGGCTGCTTTTCTAATTACAAATTGGGCCATACTGGCAACACCACCATCCATTTGTGCATTATGCCAGCGTCCGCCATAATAAATATTCCAGTTTCCTACGATTTCTTCTACAAAATGTAATTTTGTATCAATAAATCCTGGCTTCATTTCTTGTTCATGATAAGTCATCGAACTAGAAATGAATAATGCAATTAATACTAGTAATGCAATTAGCAAATATATTTTTTCTTTTTTAGTAAAAGTAAACTTTTTCATTTATACCTCAATTTCATGATCTAGTCGTTTGATTTATTATTAACATAATTCAACTATAGTTCAAGTTAGATAATAAAAAATATAAAAATTAAACAGGTTAAGCGCTTTACTACTAGTCACATCTCTTCCTAATATGTAGAATAAAGTTGTTGATTTATTTATGAATGGTTGTGATTTATTTGAATGTGAAATTTAAGAATAAATCGCCAGGAAGATCTCTATTCAAATAAAAAATTTTATTTAAATAGAGAAGGATGAGAATTTAAAAGTGGACGAGATCAAAGATTTGAATCCAGATAAGAAATATATTTCTTGGCAGACTTTATTCTTAATGGCTTTGTGTACAGTTATCGGTATCGATGATATTATGTACAACTTCCAAAACCAAGGAATGTCAGTTATCTTTTCTTGGATCGTAATGGTATTATTTTATGTTATTCCTTATTCATTAATGGTAGGACAATTAGGTTCTGTCTTTAATAAAGAAGGTGGTGGCCTGTCATCATGGGTTCGTGGAACTGACGGTGAATTCTTAGGTTACTTTACAGCTTGGACTTACTGGGCTGCTTCCATTCCTTATGCTGTAGATTCAGCTAACGAAATTATTGTTGACTTAGGTTGGGCCATTACTGGTTCAGAAAAGTTCCAAGACAAAATTTCTAATAGTACGTTTGCTATTTTGACTTTTTTGATGTTTATCATCTTTATTATTGTTGAACATCATTTCTCACGTTCAATGGAACTTCTTTCAACCATTGGTGGTGGCTTGATGGTCGTTATGACTATCCTCTTAGTTTTACTTGCCTTTGTTGGCTTAATCAAGTCAGGTGGTCATATGGCCACTCAACCATTTACTTGGAAAACTATGATGCCTAACTTTAATTGGCACTACTTCTCAACAATTGCCATGCTTATTTATGCAATGAATGGTTGCGAATTAGTTGCACCATATGTAACTCAAATGAAGAAGCCACAATATGATTTCCCTAAGGCAATGATCGCTTTAGCAGCAATGACCGCATTCTTAACTATTTTTGGTTCATTCTCATTAGGTATTTACTTCAACGCTTATCATATTCCTAATGACTTAAAAATGAATGGTGCCTACTACGTGTTCGATATGATCGGACAACAATATGGTATGGGTAAAGGTTTGCTTTACTTCTGGGCTTGGACATCAGTATTCTTCAACTGTGCATTATTAGCTGTTTTGCTTGATGCTATGACAAGAATGCTTATCTCCGATACTGGTGAAAAGTATATGCCTAAGTTCTTGCGTAAAAAGGATAAGAACGGCTTACCAATTAATGGTTACATCTTAACTGTTTCTCTTTCTGCATTTATCATGATCTTAGGTATCTTCTTACCTAACATGAATGATATTTTCAATTGGCTTCTTAACTTAAATGGTATTGTTTCACCAGGTGTTACCTGCTGGATCTTCTACTCATTCATGAGAGTCAGAAAGAACTCAGAAAAGTTCCCTTCAAAATATGTTTATATTAAAAATGATAAAGTGGCCTATACCGTCGGTTTGATTCTTTTAGTAGTTACCGCTGTAGCCACAATCATGGGAATTACACCTCAAGATGTTCCTGAAGGAAGCGGTACTTGGTGGTATGAATTAATCATTAATATCGTTTCTGTAGTTGTGCTTATTGGTTTAGGTGCTATTTTACCAGGAATTAGACGCCGTGAAGTTGAATATGGCATTGCTTTTGATAAACCTCAATGGATTTCAATGATTGCGATTGTCTTAATTGCTATTATTGCTGGTATTTCCTTAGGTGCAACGAAGATTTCTCTTCGTGGACTTTACATTATCATTGAAGGAATTATCGCTTTGCTTATTGTTTGGCTTATTGGTCGCCGCAAACCTGATATTAACAATGGTTTTAAAGCAGAAGAATAATTATTTATAAAGTAAAAGACTTTGTTCAAAATGAACAAAGTCTTTTTTATTTTAAAAATGCAAATTAAATAAAGTAATAACTAAATAGGTCATCCCACTTGCAATAACCGGACCTGCAGCAACCCCTTTAAAGGCAACAACACCAATAATTGTTCCTAAAACTAACGCAACCGTTACTTGAGGAACGGCTGCTAATTGATCAACACCATATTTTGACAAAATGGCAACCGCGATCCCTGCGGCAACCGCAATCCATCCAGCGGGTGTTTTGAAAGCTTTAATTAAATCATTAAAGCCAATTCTTCCTGTTGCAATTGGGATCAAAATAGCGACAGAAATTACAGTTACGCCCCAGTTTATTCCTTTGGCTTCAATTACTGGAAACCATTTATTAGCAAATGGCAAAAGTTTGAATATCATCACAACCGCTGTTGCAATAATTAATGACATATTTTTTCCAACTAATGCCACTATTAAAATTAATGCAAGAAAAAGCCAACTCTCCATTTTTGTTTCCCCCTTAATTTAAATGTCTATTATTTTAACTTATCAAATTATTAAGAAATTAGCCAAGAAATAATTCTCCTCTATAGTTATTAAAGCGCTTACGTTATAATAGAGGTGATAAGTTTTAGATTAAGGAGAAGTATTATGGCAGATATACCTTTTAAAGCTATCGCAGTTGATATGGATGGAACCTTTATGACTGATGATTTAACTTTTGATCATGATCGTTTTAAAAAGCTACTTAAAAAAATTAAAGAAAATCACATTCATTTTATTGTTTCAAGTGGACGCCCACTTGCCCGTTTAAGGAATGATTTCGCTGAATTTTTAGACGAAATTGATATTATTGCAGATAATGGCGCTATTTTAGTTAGAGACAATAATATTATTTCCAGCCATTTTCTCACTCATAAAACTGGCTTAGAATTAATTAATTTTATTGAAACTAAATATCCTAGTGCTCACATCTGCGTCAGTGGAAAAAATGCATCTTACTTTAAAAATTCTAGCCCTACTTCTTTTAAACGTTTAATGCATTTTTACTATCCTAACTTTATTGAAATAAATTCTTTTGATGAAATGCCTTCCGATGAACGAGTAATTAAATTAACACTAAATTGTCCTGCCAAATGGGCTGAAGACCTTGAAAAAGAATTCAACGATGCACATTCAGAACACATTCACTGTACAACCAGTGGATTTGATGACATTGACATCGTTCCTTACGGAATTAACAAAGCCCAGGCATTAAAATATTTCTTGCGTTACTTCAAAGTAGCCCCTAGTGAATTGATTGCGTTCGGTGATGGCCTAAATGATAAAGAAATGATTGAATTAGCTGGTTATAGTTATGCAATGGGCAATGGCGATGAACGAATTAAAGAAATTGCCAAATATGAAGCACCAAGTAATAATGAAAGTGGTGTTTTACAAGTTTTAGAAAAATATTTTGCTTAAACAAAAAACTACTAATTGGATTTAAAATCTAATTAGTAGTTTTTATTCTTATTTGCTTTCTTCATCTAATCTAGCTTGTGCCAAAGCATTCCCTACTACAGACTTAACAGCTTTTGTAAGAATGCTCGCTGATGAAATGCCATCAATGTTGACAGATTGAGCAGAAACAATTTGTCCCTTAAATTCAGCCTCGAGTTCCGGTTCAATTTTTCTTTCACCTTTAGCACTAGAAAGCTTAACATCTGTGATTTGATTATTTTTTATTTCCACATCAGCTTTAAGTTTAACTGGCTTTTCCAGTTCTGATGAATATGAACCTGACTTAAATTTCATACTATATCTCTTCTTTATCACAAGATTCTATTTCAATTGTTCTAACAATCCCTTACATCCCTTTTGAATCTCATTAAAGGCCGTATCAAAATCATTAGTAAACCAAGGATCATCTACATCTTTAAAGCTACCTACAAAATGCAATAATTTATATTCTTTGTGCTCTGGATCTCCCCCGGTAATTTGATTCATATCCATAAAATTTTCTTCATCCATACAAATCAAATAATCATATTTTTGATAATCTTCACGGGTCATTTTTCTGGCAATATGATTTGTATACGGAACATTCATTTTAGCTAATTCACGTGTCGTTCTCGGATCCATTTGCATCCCAACCGCATCATTCGTTGCGGCTGCCGAATCAATTAAAAATTGATCGCCTAATTTTTCTTTATAAACTAAATCTTTCATCACAAATTCAGCCATTGGTGACCGACAAATATTGCCATGGCAAACAAATAAAATTTTATGCATTAACTTTATCACTCTTTCGTAAATACTTAAGCAAAAATGGCCAAACACACGCAATAATTATGCTGATAGCTAATCCTAAAAATACTCCATCACTAATATTTATTGAAATCCCTTCATATATTTTTGAATGAATTTCATTACTTGTTTCAGTAACGAAATACCATAAAGCTCCAAACGTACCTATCGAGCCAATTAATAAGGGAATGGATGCTGAATACCTGCCAAACAATAATAAGACAGCCGCTAAAATATAAAGCAAAACAATTACAACTAATGAATATCTGTAAATACTGATAATGTGGTAAACCTGAGTAGATTCCTCATCTAACTTATTATTAATTTCTTTTATTAAAAAGCTATTAATTACTTTTGTTAAATTATTATCGCTTTTTAGATTAAGATCTTTGGCGGTGATTTTTCCTTTTTCATCATACTTGCTGCTCAAGTGATACACATCAGCATATGAAAAATTAATCTTATACTTTTTTGGTAGATCCTGTAAAAGAATATCTTCTAAACCCGAATCTTCCACCATTTTTATTCCCATTTTTAATTCATTATTCCCAGATTCGGAAACAACACGATGAATAATATTTTTAGCCATTTGATGAGTATTATTAATTTTTAAAGTTGTTGGACTAAGCAATAACAAATATAGGGATACAAAAGTCATTATTGCAGCGACCACACGTATAATCCATTTTTTCATTTATATTTAAAATTCCCACCTTTTGGTATAAATTTTATTCTATTCAATTTTAAAAAACAAATTTATCCAAAGCTTCTGCAATACCATTATGATCATTATCAGCAGTAACAAAATTTGCCTTTTCTTTTATTTCATCTATTGCATTACCCATGGCTACTTTTAAAAAATCTGGACGAGAAAACATAGATAGGTCATTGCCCTGATCACCAAAAATAATTACTTCTTGATCATCAATATTTAATTTTTGTGCCAATTCATGAATTGCATTGCCTTTTGAAGCACTCTTTTTATTAATTTCCCAAATTTCACGATCACTGCGTGCTACATTATAATCTTGCTTAAATTGATTACTAAGTTTTCTTCCTAATAAATCCATCTCTTTTTTTGTACCAGTATATTCACCCTTTAAAAAAGTGAAATCCGTCGCAATTTGATCAAATTCTCTAACCTTAAAAGGCATCCCACTTAAATAAGATACTCTAGACATAGTCAATGAAAAATCATGATCTAAGGTATAATAAAATTTTTCACACATAAAGTGAAGATTGCTTTTGCTTAGTTTTTGTACATCTAGCAAATACTTTAAATCATCGTAATTCATATTATGATTAATAATCGTTTTACCTGTTAAATTTTGTACAAGAGCACCATTAAAAACAATTGCATAATTGTCTTGCCCACTAATTTTTAATTTTTCTAAATAAGGCAATACTCCAGGCAAAGGACGACCGGATGCCGGAACAACTTTTATTCCCAATTTATTTGCTTTTTGCAAAGCAATTACTGTTTTTTCATCAATTTGGTGGTGACTATTGAGCAATGTACCATCCAAATCAACTGCTATCATTTTAATTGTCATAATTTTTCTCTTTTAAATCACAAATTTTTTCAAAGCCTTAGCAATCCCGTTATGATCATTGTCATCGGTCACAAAATCTGCTCGCTCTTTAATATCGCTAATAGCGTTTCCCATAGCAATTTTCTTAAAGTCAGGATTCTCAAACATTGAAAGATCATTACCTTGATCACCAAATACCATTACATCTTTTGGATTGATTTTTAATCTCTCCGCCAAGTTCATCAAGGCATTGCCTTTCGAGGCACCCAAAGCGTTCAGTTCAATACAAGTATCTAAACTATGAACTATATCATAAGATTGAAAGGCCCATTCTGGAATAGCAGCCCACAACTTATCGATTTGGTCACTATCCTTAGCACAAGTAAATCCTACCTTATTAAAAGTAAAATCTTGGGGGATTTCATCTCTGTTTCTAACCCTAATCTCATTATTAGTAAACGCAGCATTAATCTGCATTTGAACTGATAAATTATGATCTAAAGTCCAAAAACATTCTGTTGTTTCAAAATGAAGATTAACATGGCTTAAGCGTTGCAAACGAAGCATAGTAGTAAAGTCACGATAATCCATTTCTTGACTCATTAATACTTTCCCTGATAGATTTTGAACAACTGCACCATTAAAAACCACAGCATATTGATCTTCACCAGATAATCCTAATTGCTCTTCAAATGGTAAAACACCTGATAATGGTCTTCCTGAAGCTAACACAACTTTAATTCCCTGGCTTTTTGCTATTTGCAAAGTCCGTTGAGTTTCTGAAGAAATTGTATTAGCACTTGTCAATAAAGTACCATCAAGATCTACCGCAATCATCTTAATTGCCATAATAATCATCCCTTTTATTAAACATATTCACATATAAATATTATACAAAAAAAGCGTGATTAAACTCACGCTTTTCAGTGTTATTATTGTTTTTATTCAACAGTTACACTCTTAGCCAAGTTACGTGGCTTATCTACATCTAAACCTTTATTCTTAGAAGCATAGTATGCAAGAAGTTGAGCGGGAACAATTGTAACAAGTGGAGACAAGTAATAATCAACTTCTGGTAAAACAATATCATCATTTTCATTAGCAAATTGTTTAGCAACCATTGTGATTACACTAGCACCACGTGACTCAACTTCACGAATATTACCACGAGTTAAATCAGCTGTAGCTGGATCATTGATTAATGTAATTACTGGAGTACCCTTTTCAATTAAAGCGATAGTTCCGTGCTTAAGTTCAGCAGCAGCAAAACCTTCAGTTTCAATATAAGAAACTTCCTTTAACTTAAGTGCACCTTCCAAAGCAACAGCATAGTCAACACCACGACCAATGTAAAAGGCATTTCTAGTTTTAGCTAAATATTTCTTAGCTAATTCATCAACCTTTTCTTTACCATCAACTAATTGTTGCATTCCTTCAGCAACAAGAGCTAATTGGTGCTTCAAATCAAATTCCTTTGCATCAGCAACATTCTTCTTTTCACCAACAGCCTTAGCCAACACTGCTTGAACAGCAATTTGAGCTGTATAAGCCTTAGTTGAAGCAACGGCAATTTCGGGACCAGCCTTAAGTAGCATAGTGTAAGTAGCTTCACGTGACAAAGTAGAACCTTGAACATTAGTAATAGTCAAGCTTGGTAAATGACGTTCATTAACTTGCTTTAATACAACACGTGAATCTGCAGTTTCACCTGATTGACTTAAGAAAATGAAGAATGGCTTTTTAGAAAGCTTAGGGAAGTGATAGCCAAATTCTGAAGCTAAACCAACTTCAACTGGAATATCTGAGAATTTTTCAAATAAATTCTTACCGACTAATCCTGCGTGGTAACTAGTACCAGCTGCCAAGATATAAATTCGATCACTATCAGCAACGGCATCTACAATATCTTGTTCAACAACAGGCTTGCCATTTTCATCCAAGTAATCTTGTGAAATATGACGCATAACACCTGGTTGTTCATCAATTTCTTTTAACATGTAGAATTCATAAGTGCCTTTTGACGCAGCATTTGGATCAATATCCAAAACATAAGGTTCACGATCTACTCTCTTGCCATCAATAGTTTCGATAACATAATTATCCTTAGTAATGTCGCCAACATCACCATCATCTAAATCAACAAAAGTCTTAGTTTGATCTAAAACGGAAATCGCATCAGATGCAATAATATTGAAGCCATCGCCAATACCAAGCATCATTGGTGACTTATTCTTAGCAATAAATACGTGATCAGGTTCAGTGTTATCAATAAGCAAAAATGCGTATGAACCCTTAACTAATTTCAAAGCTTCCTTAAATGCTGAAAAGCCATCCAAATCTTTATCACGCGCAATTTTACCAATTAATTGGACAATTACTTCTGTATCAGTATCTGAGTGGAAATCTACTCCTTGCAAGTATTTTTCCTTCAATTCAGCATAATTTTCAATAACTCCGTTATGAACTAAGTAAAAACGCTTAGTTTCATCAAAGTGAGGGTGAGCATTGTCAACAGTTGCTTACCATGAGTTGCCCAACGAGTATGTCCGATACCTACAAGGCCTTGTTCATCGGGAGTCAATTTTTCTTTTAAGTTAGAAATACGACCTACAGCCTTAGTTAAGTACTCATTACCATTTAAATCGTTTAAGTAAATACCCGCTGAATCATAGCCACGATATTCCAAATTTGTTAAACCATTTAGAATGATATCTTTAGCAGGTTTACCAACGACCCCAACAATTCCGCACATATTTTTCTCCTTTGGTCTAGTTCATTTATATTAAATGGACTAGTTAATATTTATTGTTACAAATGCAATCATAGCCCTTTTTAAAAAATCGGTCAAGAATTAAATGCTAAAATTGGTATATTATTGTGAAGTATAAAAATAGGCCTAGAAAAATCTAGGCCTATTTCATTTTTTCTTAATTTAGATTTTACTTACCCATTTCCGACTTAACAACTTCAGCTACTTGTTCACAATACTTATCAGCCAATTCTTGAGTTGGAGCTTCAGTCATTACACGTAATAATTCTTGCGTACCTGAAGGTCTTACAAAGATACGACCTTCGCCATCCAATTCCTTTTCAACATTATCAATTGCATCTAAGATAGCTTGGTGTTCTTTCCAAGTCTTCTTATCTTTTACAGGAACATTGATTAATTGTTGTGGGTATTCCTTAAAGTCTTCAAGAAGTTCAGATAATGACTTACCAGTCTTCTTCATAACAAGCATCAAATGAAGACCTGTAAGCATACCATCACCAGTGTTGTGGTAATCACTCATAATAACGTGACCTGATTGTTCACCACCAAGGTTGTAGCCATGGGCACGCATTTCTTCAGAAACATAACGGTCACCAACTTGAGTACGAACGTTCTTCAAGCCTCTTCTTTCAAGAGCTTTAGTAAAACCAAGGTTACTCATAACTGTAGTTACAATTGTATCCTTCTTCAAGCGACCATGATCTGCTAAGTAAGTACCGATTACGTACATAATGTGATCACCATCAACTTCATTACCATTTTCGTCAACAGCAATACAACGGTCAGCATCACCATCAAAAGCTAGACCAAGTTGAGCACCTTGTTTAACAACTTCTTCTTGCAATTTTTCAGTATGGGTAGCACCAACATGATCATTAATGTTTAAACCATTTGGATGAGTTGCAATTGTAGTAAAGTCTACACCACAGTCAGCAAATAATCTTGAAATCAAATCACTTGCTGCACCGTTAGCACCATCAATAACAACTTTAATACCACCCAAATCTTCTGGAATAGTATTCTTAATAAATTGTAAATATTTTGAGCTACCTTCGTGGAAGTCAGTTACAGTTCCCAAGCCTTCTGCAGATGGACGTGGCAACTTATCTTCTTTAGCATCAATTAATTCTTCAATTTCTTCTTCCATAGCATCTGAAAGCTTCAAACCATCGCTACCAAAGAACTTAATACCGTTATCTTCTACTGGATTGTGTGAAGCTGAAATTTGAACCCCAGCATCTGCACCTTGTGCACGAACTAAGTATGAAAGACCTGGAGTTGAGATAACGCCAACTTCCAATACTTCAATACCTACTGAAAGTAAACCAGAAATAAGTGCGTATTCAAGCATTTCACCAGAAATACGAGTATCGCGTGAAACTAAAACACGAGCTTGCTTATCATCTTTCTTTTCTTTAGTTAAAACGTAACCACCGTCACGTCCCAACTTAAAAGCCATTTCTGGAGTTAAAGTCTTATTTGCTTCTCCACGAACACCATCAGTTCCAAAATATTTTAACATTTAAAAACAACCTTCCTGCTTTTCTTTAATTTTATTTTGTGTCTTTTACTTTTATTGAAATCTGAACTACGCTTGGATCAGATTTCACTACACCTTTAGGTAATTTAATTGGAAAAGTTCTAGTAGTTGATACGTCGATTCTAGTTAAATCAACAGCTACATTCAACTTATTTATCTTATCCAATTGCTCTTTGTTACCATATAATGTAACTTCATCTTGCTTAGCGGTAACTGAGTAAACCTTATCACTATTTTCGTTCTTTGAACTCAAATTCAATTTAACTTTTTTCTTTGAAATTGAAATAGGAAGAACTACTCTGGCTGTTGACGGCTGAATAACCACATTTAAAGGTCGACCTTTTTTATCTTCAGCAGTTAAAATAACTTGCCGTTCATAATTATGGTCAATCCCATTAGGCAATGATACCTTTGCAACAATTTGATCAATTTGGTTAACCTCGCCTAAAGCCCCTGTAACTTCAACTTGAGACGGATCAACTGTCGCTTTTCCTAAATGATAACCTTTAGCTACAGCATTTTTATTATACTCTATTTGTACAGGCATGGTACGAGATTTTCTGCGTTCTATGTCAACTTGAACATATTTTGGATCTACAGAATAGGAAATTTGTTTGCTAAGGCCACTTACATGAACACGAACCGTTTGCTTGCCTATTTTTTTATCAGTTAAATCTATATATGCTCTAAAATTTTGAGTATTAATAGCTGATGTAACTAAAGCATTTGTGCCTTCTAAAGTTATTTTCACTTTATCAGGATAACCGACTACATAATATTGGTCAGTATCAACAGATACTTGCAATGGTACTTTAACGGTTTGAGTTTCCGTAGCTGTTTGACGCGTTCTGCTTCGCTGGCCTTGGGGAATAAATCCTGTTTGCGTAGAATCAATATATCCCACAATTAATATAGCTAAAAGAAGTGATACAAGTCGAATAAACCATGTCTTAGACCAAAAATTTTTCATCGACTTGCACCCCATTTCCAAATTTTGTTAATCAACTTTTGATACCAGCTAACATGCTTTTCTTGCTCAGGAACAAGTTCAGAATTTAAATACTTCATATATTCGTCTCTTGTTAGATCAAGCAAGAATCGGCCATTTCTTGTAATAGTTACGCCGCCTGTTTCTTCAGAAACAACAATTGTAATCGCATCTGTAACTTCAGAAATACCAACTGCAGCTCTATGTCGTGTTCCTAAACGTTTAGGAATCATGCTACTATCTGATAAAGGTAAATAAGCGGCAGCTACAGCTATTCGGTTTTTATTAATAATAACCGCACCATCATGCAAAGGAGTATTAGGAATAAAAATGTTAATCAATAATTCTCCCGTAACATCGGCATCAAGTTTAATTCCTGTTTCAATATAGTCATCAAGTCCTGTTTCTTGTTGAATAGTGATCAACGCACCAATTCGACGTTTCGACATATATTGAATAGCTTTATCCAGTTCTTTAACCAATCGAACCGACTTATCATGCTCGCTATTTTCATGCCCGCTAAACATTGGCATTCTTCCTAAATGCTCAAGTCCACGTCTGATTTCTGGCTGAAAAATAACTATAATTCCAACTACAGCCCAAGAAACAATTTGATCAACAATATAAGTTACAGCGTGCAACTGCAAGAAACCGGCAATAATTCTTATAATGAATATAAATACGATTCCTTTTGCCAGCTGTACCACTTTAGTACCTCGAATCAACATAATCAGTCGATATACCAAGTACCAAATAATAAGTACATCTAAAGCAATAGAAAAGTTATTCCAAGTTAACCAGTTTGATATATTGAAATTGCTCATCGTTACTCCTTTCTTTTACTATTACTTATAATTATAAATTAATGGGCATACATTTTAAATTCTAAAAACAGGTCATTATATTCTTGAGTAACTTTTTGCCCTAAATCTTTATATACTTGCAACTTTTTCAAAGTCGATTGAGCAGGATAAAATTCACGATTATCACGAACCTTCTTAGGAAGCATCTCTTTTGCCTTCCAATTTGGAGTGGCGTATCCAATATATTCGGCATTTTGAGCAGCATTTTTAGGTTCAAGCATAAAATTAATGAACTTATATGCTGCTTTTTTATTTTTAGCAGTTTTTGGAATAACAAAATTATCAAGCCACAAATTAGAGCCCTGACTAGGAACAAGATAATGAAGATGCGAATTATTTTCCATCATTTCATGCGCTTCTCCAGACCAAGTTACACCAATTGCTGCCTCATTTTGAACTAAATACATTTTCATTTCGTCAGAAATAATTGCTTTAATATTTGGGCCTAAATCATCTAATTTAGTTTGAGCTAAATGAAGCTTTAAACTGCTGGTTGTATTCATCGAATATCCCAAAGAAACCAATGCCATTCCCATAGCATCCCTAGCAGAATCTACCAACAAAATATTGTGCTTATATTTTTTATTCCATAAATCGTCCCAATTATTGATTGATCCAGGCTTTACAAATTTATCATTATAAACAATTCCTAAAGTCCCCCAAAAGTAAGGAATTGAATATTTATTTTGTGGATCATAAGGCTGATGTAAGAAAGTAGGGTCAATATATTTCAAATTTGATAATTTTTTAGTATCAATTTGATCCAATAAATTTGCCTTACGCATTTTTGTAACCATATATTCTGAAGGAATCGTTAAATCATAAGCTGTTCCACCCTGCTTTATTTTGGTATACATCGCTTCATTTGAATCAAAAGTTTCATATACCACGTGGTAACCACTTTGCTTTTCAAATTTTTTAATTAATTGTGGATCTAAATAATCTCCCCAATTATATATAATTAAATCTTGTTTTTTAGTTTCAATAGCTGCTTATTCATTTGAATCGCGCCGTAGGCTAATGCAAGGCAAGCCACAATGATTGCTACAGTTGACCAGATTATCTTTTTCATTTAATCATGCCTCCTAGCATTCGCTTACCCTTTTTTGCTCGACGTTTAGTCATAAAGTAATAGATCCCTACTAAAATCAATACAAATAAGAACATAACCGTACTTAATGCATTAATTTCCAAATCAATGCCTTGCCGAGCCCGGGAGTAAATTTCAACAGATAAAGTTGAAAAGCCATTTCCTGTTACAAAGAAAGTAACTGCGAAATCATCAAGTGAATACGTCAAGGCCATAAACATTCCGGCTGCGATGCCAGGAAGCATTGCAGGAATCATGACATTACTAAAAACTTGATAACCACTTGCTCCTAAATCTCTTGCAGCATCAATAAGTGAAAAATCCATTTCGTTTAGACGGGGCAAAACCATTAAAACTACAATTGGAATTGAAAAAGCAATATGACTTAATAAAACTGAGCCAAAGTTCAAACCAACTCCTAATGCCGTAAAGAATATCAAGAAACTTGCACCAATAATAACGTCCGGCGATACCATTAATACATTATTCAATGCTAATAATATGTTTTTATGCGACTTCCGTTTAACCGCTGTAATTGCTAGTGCACCCATTGTACCGATAACTGTAGCAATTAAACTAGATAAAAGAGCCAACAAAATTGTTTCGAGGAAAATTGCTAGCAAACGATTGTCTTGAAACAAAGTTTGATAATGAGCAAAAGTAAAATGCTCAAATTTATTCATATTTTTCCCACTTGAGAAAGAAAAGTATATTAAATAAAAAATTGGAATATATAAAATTACTAAGACCAAACTAAGGTAAACCTTGGCAAAAATATGTTTTCTCATAGATTTACCTTCTTTCTTTTAGTTTTTCTACCTGTGATAAGCATTACTACAATCATCAAGAAAATCAAAACAACACCGATTGTTGCCCCCATATTCCAATTCATAGTTGTCATGAAATATTCTTCAATCGCAGTTCCCAACGTAATTACACGATTTCCGCCGATCAAACGTGTCAACATAAATAAAGATAATGAGGGAATAAAAATTGCTTGAATGCCGCTTTCAACACCTGGCCGTGATAAAGGCCATAAAACATAACGAAAAGTTTGCCACTTGCTGGCTCCTAAGTCTTCAGAGGCTTGAACAACAGCTGAATTTATTTCTTTAATTGCGTTGTAAATTGGCAAAATCATAAACGGAATTTCAATATAAGTTGCTACAAAAATAAAAGCAAAATCAGTAAACAAAATATTTACCGGCCCTAAACCAAATAATTGCAAAAATTTATTTACTAATCCACCATTACTCAAAATACCAATAAATGCATATGCTTTTAAAAGCAAATTAATCCATGTTGGTAAAATAATTAGCAATAACCATACTTGTTGATTTTTCACTTTAGTCAAAAAATAAGCTGCAGGATAAGACACAACTAAAGTAATTAAGGTTATCAAAAATGCATACCAAAACGAGTTAAGCATCATTTTTAAAAAAGTACCATTACGGAAAAATAAAACGAAATTATTTAAAGTAAAGTGATTGCTGCTATCCGTTAATGAATACCACAAAATCAGTAAAATCGGCAAAATTACAAATAAAATAATCCATGCTAAATACGGCACCATAAAAAATGCACGTGCTTTTTTATTATTCATTTCCGTCTTCACCCTCATAACTTTCTAATCTTGCATCAAAGTCCTTTTGGCTTTCATGAAGGCGCATAACGTGAATATCTTCTGGATCAAAATATAGTCCTAAACGTTCATTCAATTTGCAACCATTAGTTGAATGAATTAACCATTCATTTTCATCAGCATCGATTGCTTTAATTTCAAAGTGATCCCCTAAAAATAGTTGAGTTTGTGCTGTTACTACTAATTTTCCTTTTTCAGGGCTAGTGATATCTAAATCCTCTGGTCGAATTACAATTTCAACTTTTTCATTAGGCTTCATCCCTGCATCGGCACATTGAAATTTTTGATTAGTAAATTCAACTTCGAAATCTTTAATCATTCGTCCTGGTAAAATATTTGAATCACCAATAAATCGTGCTACAAAATCATTAATTGGTTCATCATAAATATCAACAGGAGTACCATTTTGTTGAATCTTGCTATCATTCAATACAAAGATTTCATCACTCATTGATAATGCTTCTTCTTGATCATGAGTAACAAAAATAAAAGTAATGCCTAATTTCTTTTGAATAGCACGCAATTCAAACTGCATTTCCTTACGTAAGCGTTTATCTAAAGCCGATAAAGATTCATCAAGCAAAAGTACCTTAGGTTCATTTACAATCGCTCTGGCAATTGCTACACGCTGTTGCTGTCCACCACTAAGTTCTGAAATTTCACGATTAGCATAACCATCAAGCCGAACCATATGAAGAGCATCCCTAACTGCCGGCTTAATTTTATTCATTGGTTGTTTTTTTATTTTTAAACCAAAAGCCACATTATCAAAAACATTTAAATGCGGAAACAACGCATAATTTTGAAAAACTGTATTAATCTGGCGTTTTGCTGGATCAAGATTAGTAATATCTTTTCCATCAAACAATACTTGTCCTTCCGTAGGACTGCTAAAACCAGCAATAATTCTTAAGATTGTTGATTTTCCTGATCCACTTGGACCTAATAAGGAGTAAAATTTCCCCGATTCAATTTTTAAATTAATATCTTTAAGCGCTACAAAACCATCATCATAGCGCTTAGTTACATGTTTAAGCTCAATAATATCCATATTTATTCCTAATACAAAAATAAGCTACAAGCTTTTTCAGCCTGCAGCTTGTCGTTATCCCTTATTCTCTATTCTTTACCAATAATTCTTACTTCTGTATGCAAATCAATATCATATTTTTCTTTAATTACTTTTTGAATATAATGAATTAAATCCAAATAATCTGTAGCCGTTGCCCCACCTTTATTAACAATGAATCCAGCATGCTTCATTGAATCTTGCGCACCACCAATTTGCTTACCTTGTAAGCCGGCCTTAATAATCATTGGACCAACAAAATGTCCCTTAGGACGCTTAAAGACACTTCCGCAAGATGGATACTCAAGAGGCTGCTTGTAGCGACGTAAAGCATTCAAATAATTCATATGATCAAGAATTTCCAATTTATTGCCAGGTTTCAATGCAAAAGTTGCTTCCACCACTATATCGCCAGTTTCTTGAACTTTTGAATGACGATAAGAAAATTCCATATCTTCATTAGAATAAGTTTTTATTTCCAAATCGCGAGTTAAAACCTTAACACTCTTAACAACTTCTTGCGTTTCACCACCATAAGCGCCCGCATTCATAAATACAGCGCCGCCAATGCTTCCAGGAATTCCTGCTGCGAATTCCATTCCACTCAAGCCAGCTTTGGCCGCAGTAAACGAGGTATCAATAATTTTTGCTCCTGCGTCTGCAGTTACTTCATTGCCTTCAACTTTAATCGACTTCATATCGGTTAAAATAATAACTAAACCATCAATTCCACCGTCTCTAATAATCAAGTTAGAGGCATTACCAATTACAGTAATCGGTTGTTCATCTTTATTAGCCGTTTCAACTAAAAGCTTCAATTCATCTAAATTTTTAGGAAAAGCCAAATATTCCGCACAGCCACCAGTTTTAGTAAAAGTATAACGACTCAAAGGAATATTTTGTTGAAGATTAATTCCTTTATCTTTTAAATTAAGTAAACTCAAAAAGCAATGCCCCTCTCTTAATATCTTTACCTATTTTACCGCATTAAAGCATTCTGTTATACTTAAATTGTTTTAAAAGGAGAAAAAATGAATTTTATTGCAATGGATTTTGAAACGGCCAATCATTATCCTGAAAGTGCTTGTTCACTTGCTTTAGTTATGGTGCGTAATAACAAAATAGTTGATCGCTTTTATACCGTTATCAATCCTCAAATGCCGTTTGATGCTAGTAATATTGAAGTACATCAAATTACAGCTGAGGATGTTAAAACTGCGCCCACAATGGCTGAAGTTTGGCCTAAAATCAAAGATCTTTATCAACCGGGGATGCTCGTGGCAGCTCATAATGCTCGCTTCGATACTAGTGTAATGCGACAATCACTTGCCCGGTACAATATTCAAGAACCACATTATTTAGTTATCGACACTTTAGCAACCAGCAAGATCTTTGAGCCTGATTTACCAAACCATAAACTCGATACAGTTTCAGATGCATTAAATGTTGAACTTTGGCATCATCACAATGCATTAAGTGATAGTGAGGCCTGTGCTGGAATTTTAATTAATCAAAATAAAGAATTTGGCGACGAAGCTATAAAAAATTTAATTTACCAAATATAAAAGGGATGTTTTTAAAACATCCCTTTTATATTAATTATTAAATGCTGTTATGGTATCATTTACCCATTTTTCATTACGCTTGCCACTAGGATTAAATTCAACAACTCTTTTTGTAGAATTCCAACTATCATCAACACGTTTAATAGTAAGTTGAAGATATTCATCAGGTAATTCTTTCATAATAAGTTGAGGCCATTCAATTACGACCAATCCAGGTTCAGCTAAATATCCATTTAAATCAATTGAAGACAAATCATCATGCTCTAAGCGATAAAAATCCATGTGAAATAACGGCATTTTAGCTTCACGGTATTCACGAACAATTGTAAAAGTTGGACTTTTTACCGGCCTACGTATTCCCAAAGCTCTACCTAAGCCTTGAGTCATCGTAGTCTTTCCAGCGCCTAAATCACCAGTTAGCAAAAGCAAATCATGTGGTTCAGCTGCTTTAGCTAAACTAGCACCTAACTTTTGCATATCTTCAGCAGAATTAATTTCTAACTTCATTATTATTCATCCTTCACAAGACTTTGTGCTGCTGTCAAAATTCCCATATAGTAAACATCTTCTGCACTAGCACCACGAGATAAATCATTAATTGGAGCTGCTAATCCTTCAAGAATTGGTCCAACAGCAGTAAATTTACCCAATCTTTGTGCAATCTTATAGCCAATATTTCCTGATTGAAGTTCTGGGAATACAAAGACATTAGCATGACCTGCCACCTTAGAACCTGGAGCTTTACGTTCACCAACACTTGGCACAAAAGCAGCATCAAATTGCAATTCGCCATCTGCAGGGATATCTGGATGTGCTTCTTTAAATTTAGCAAGTGCATCTGTGACCTTAGTAACCATATCTCCCTTAGCAGAGCCTTTAGTTGAAAAACTTAAGAAGGCTACTTTAGGTTCCATTTCTGCCATTTTTGCAATCTTAGCAGCTTCATAACCGATTTCAGCTAAAGTATCACTGTCCGGATCAATGTTCATTGCGCAATCGGCAAAAATATAACGCTCATCATCACGTTCCATAATCATTACGCCTGAAACACGATGCATTCCTTCAGCTGTTTTAACAATTTGCAAAGCTGGACGAACAGTATCGGCAGTTGAGTGAGCAGCACCAGAAACCATTCCATCAGCTAAATCCATTTTTACAAGCATAGTGCCGAAATAAGTATTAGTCTTCAGCATTTTTTCGGCATCTTCTAAAGTGTTTTTGCCTTTACGAATTTCAACAAATTTATCACACATTTTATCAAAATCAGGATAGGTTTCTGGGTCCATAATTTTGATACCAGTTAAATCAAAATTGTTTTCTTCAGCAATCTTTTTAATTTCAGATTCATTACCAAGCAAAATTACATCAATTAACTTTTCATTTTTCAACTTAGTAGTAGCTTCTAAAATTCTTACATCAGTACCTTCTGGGAAAACCAATCTTGGTTTCTTTTCAGCATTCTTAACTTGCTTCTTAAATAAATCAAATACGCTCACAAAATTACCTCCATATTTATAAACTAAATATTAAATTAAATCATTGTTAGTAACATTTTCTGGTAATTGCCAATCAATTGGAGTTTCACCAAAGTTTTCTAACGCTGTATTGCAACGAGAAAAAGGTCGTGATCCAAAAAATCCACGATCGGCTGAAAATGGACTTGGATGAGAAGACTTGATAATAAAGTTCTTACTTTCATCAATTAAAGGAATTTTATTTTGAGCAAATCGTCCCCATAATATAAAGACAACTTTTCCTCGTTCACTTAATGCTTTAATCGCAGCATCAGTTACGTCTTCCCAGCCTTTGCCCTGATGTCCATTTGCATGACCATATGGTACTGTTAAAACTGCATTTAAGAGAAGTACGCCTTGATCAGCCCATTTTTTCAAATATCCATGATTTACTGGGCGGGCACCAACATCATCATAAAGTTCTTTATAAATATTCTTAAGAGATGGTGGCAACGTTGTACCAGGCATAACTGCAAAACTCATCCCCGTAGCTTGACCAGGATTATGGTATGGATCTTGGCCTAAGATAACAACCTTAGTCTTAGAAAAAGGCGTTAATTTAAAGGCCGTAAAAATATGATACATATCAGGAAAAATTTGCTTAGTGGAATATTCTTCCTTTAAAAAATTATGCAATTTGTGATAATTTTCACTTTCAAAAACTGGATCTAAGACTTGATCCCAATCATTGCCAATTAGCTTCTTTTTCAATTAGTGCTACCTCTTTTCTCATTATATCTATGGTATCATGAAATTAAGTAATTATGGGAGGATTAGTATGATTAAATTAGTCGCTTGTGATCTTGATGGCACACTTTTTAACAGTGATATGGAAGTTTCTAAAGAAAACGCAGATGCTATTCATAAAGCTCAAGAAAACGGTATCGAATTTCTAGTTGCTACTGGACGAGCACCAAAAGAATCCAAAGTTCTCTTAAAAGATGCCAATGTTCAAACAGGTTTTATAAATTTAAACGGTGCCTTAGTCTACGATGAAAATGATAATTTGATTGTTAAGCATTGTTTACAAAAAGAAAAAGCTAAAAGAATAGTTTATCTTTTGCACAAAAATAATTTTTATTTTGAAATCCTTACTAAGGATCATGTTTACTCAGAAAATATTAATGCCCGAATTTCTAATGTTGCGCACTTGATGGTGGATTTAAATCCAGGAATGACTTTTAAACAAGCAGTAGCAATTTCTGCCGGAAATAAATCTATTATGAATATTATTCAAGTTAAAAGTTTTAATTCTTTAATTAATGATACAGAAACTGAAGTAATGAAAATTATCGTGTTTGACAGTCGCGGTCGTAGTGCTTTTACAGATATTATCAAAAACATTAATAAAATGGGCCACTTAATTATTACTTCAAGTTCTGCCTCAAATATTGAAATTAATGATATCAAAGCACAAAAAGGTTTAGCATTACTCGATTATGCTGCTAAAAAAGGCATAAAACGTGACGAAATCGCCGCAATCGGTGATAATTTAAATGACGAAAGTATGATTCGAGAAGCCGGAACTGGTGTAGCAATGGGAAATGCGATTCCTGCAATTAAAAAATTAGCCCAAATCACCACTAAAACTAATAATGAAAATGGCGTGGCCTACATTCTAGAAAAATTTATTAATGACAATTTAAAGTCTAAATAATAATTTATCGAGGTGAGAATAATGCAATTCTTGCTAGAACTTAATCAAGAAAAGTCTTATGGGCAAATTCCTATTACTGGCCCTAATGGCAAAATTCAATATTTTATTCGCGGTAATTTAGATAATCCTAACCACACTCTATATCTTTCAGATCTTAATAATAATGAAATTGGTCGATTATTTACAGACGAAGCAGGTTTAATAGCCTCTTTTACTATTGATGTTATCAATCATTCATTGGTAAAAGTTAAAAAAGTTAATACTCCCCTTACTAATCTATTTTATGTAACTCGTTTAAATTATTTAGTTACTGGCAGTATAAAAAAAGGCACTTACACGTTTCGTTCAGGATTAAAAAACGTTGCAAGTGTCAAAACTATTATGGGAAATTCTGGCGTTGTTTTAGTATGTAATGTAACTCGGCCAGAAGATATTCCATTCATATTATTAATTTCAATTTTATTTACTCAGTGGCACGTAACGCCTTTGCGTTTACCAACATTTCCACCAATGAATACGAAATTTTCTACTGATCCTAATTAAACACTCTTAATCATATGATCATAACTACGATCACCAATTGTCATAGTTTTCGTAGTTTTAAAACCCTTGTGTACGTATAATCTTTGTGCACGAGGGTTTTCTTTATCTACATTTAAGCTAATTACTTTATACCCTTTATCTTTAGCAATATGAGGAGCTATATCTAATAACTTGCTAGCAATCCCTTCTCCCCAATGATTAGAAGCAACAGCCAAGGCATCAATATACCATTCATTTGGCCATGCTTCTTGATCATCAAAAATAATTGTAGAAACGGGTAAACCAACTTTTGCATATTTTTGTCTCAGCACAAAATCAATGATTTTTTGATCATAATATGAATACATATCAATCATTCCATTGGGAACATCATTTTCGTCAACATTAACCCAAATTCTTCGATACGAATAACGATAATATTCCGATATAAAACCTTGACGCATCAAATCATAAAATTGTGCTTCAGGTAATCTTTCAATACTCTTCATTTGCATTTCATCGAAGATTTGTTTCAAAATTGGATAAACAAATGGAAAATCCGATTTTCTAGCTTTTCTAATCATTTTGTATCCCCCTATTGATATTCATTCTAACAAAGAAAGACAGCTATGGATATCCCATAACTGCCTTTAAGAAAGTGATATAGATATAGATGTATCTGCCATAATTATCTTTGAGTAATAAGGAACTGGCAGAGACTGAATTTGGAGAATCTCGATCAGTGTTTGATCTCAACCTCCAGCCATTATTATACTTCTTTTAGATAAAATTACAAGGGTTATTTTAAATTATCAATAAACAAAAAAGACTCTGTATATTACAGAGCCTTTTTTATGACAGTAATTAGTCTTGGTAATTTACTAATTCTAAGTATGAATCAGGCTTAAGTGAAGCACCACCAACTAAACCACCATCGATATCAGGCTTAGCCATCAATTCTTTGACATTAGCAGGCTTTACAGAACCACCGTATTGAATACGAACGTTTTCTGCAGTTTCTTCATTGTACAAGTCCTTAACAGTTTCACGAATAGTCTTGCACATTTCTTCAGCTTGATCAGATGAAGCAGTCTTACCAGTACCGATTGCCCAGATTGGTTCATAAGCAATAACAAGTGATGAAACTTGTTCTGCAGTTAAACCATCCAAAGCAGCCTTAATTTGGCCAACTACCCATTCTTCTTGCTTGTTAGCTTCACGAGTTTCAAGTGATTCACCACAGCAAATAATTGGCTTCAAGCCATTAGCAAAGATAGCCTTAGCTTTCTTGTTAATGTCTTCATCAGTTTCGTGGAAGTAACCACGACGTTCTGAGTGACCAATAATTACGTAGTCCATACCCATTTCCTTCAAAACCTTTGGAGAGGTTTCACCAGTAAAGGCACCTTCGTCTTCGAAGTAACAGTTTTCTGCACCGATGTGCAAGTTTGAACCTTCAGCAGCTTTTCTCAAAGCATCAAGGTCAACTGCAGGAGCACAAATAAGTGATTCTACTTTACTTGGATCTGGTAAATTATCCTTAACAGCGTTAACGAACTCAGTAGTTTGTTCTGGGTTCATGTGTAACTTCCAGTTACCAGCAATAATTGGTGTACGCATTAATAATGTCCTTCCTTTATTCTACTTATCTGAGATGCAAGCAATACCTGGTAATTCCTTACCTTCAAGGTAGTTAAGTGAAGCACCACCACCAGTAGAAATGTGGCTAATCTTAGGTGCAATACCCAATTGCTTAGCAGCAGCAGTTGAGTCACCACCACCAATAATAGTAGTAGCATCAGTCAAGTCAGCTAAAGCACGACCAACTTCCAAAGTACCTTCTGCAAAGTTAGGCATTTCAAAAGCACCCATTGGGCCGTTCCAAACAACAGTCTTAGCATCCTTCAAGATTTCCTTGAATTTTTCAACAGTCTTAGGACCAATGTCAAGACCCATTTCGTTGTCAGGAATATCGTCACCAACAACTTCGTGTGAAGCATCGTTTGAGAATTCAGTTGCAGCTACGTTGTCAACTGGAAGAACGATCTTGTCGCCAGCCTTTTCCAAAAGACTCTTAGCAAGTTCAACCTTGTCTTCTTCAAACAATGACTTACCAATCTTGTGACCTTGAGCTGCTAAGAATGTGTAAGCCATACCACCACCGATTAAGATGTGGTCTGACTTAGGAATTAAGTTTTCGATAACACCGATCTTGTCTGATACCTTAGCACCACCAAGAATAGTTACGAATGGGTGAACTGGATTTTCAACAGCATCACCTAAGAACTTGATTTCCTTTTCCATCAAGTAACCTGCAGCTGCTTGCTTACCAGCTTCCTTCATAGCAGTAGCGATACCTACGTTTGATGCGTGACTTCTGTGAGCAGTACCAAATGCATCATTTACAAACATGTCGCCAAGGCTTGCCCAGTATTCGCCAAGCTTAGGATCGTTACCTGATTCACGCTTACCAAAATCGTTGTCGATATCTTGGAATCTAGTGTTTTCAAGAACAACAACATCACCATCGTTCATCTTGTCGATAGTTTCTTCAACTTCCTTACCTTCATTTGATGGTACGAAAGTTACAGGCTTCTTAAGTAATTCACTTAAACGTTCTGCAACTGGCTTTAATGACAATTCTTTCTTGTCATCATCGCTCTTAATACGACCCAAGTGACTAAGCAAAATTGCCTTACCACCATTGTCGATAATGTACTTAATAGTAGGAAGGGCAGCAACGATACGGTTGTCGTCACCAATAACGCCGTCCTTAATAGGAACATTAAAGTCTACACGAACTAAAACTTTCTTACCTTTAACATCAAGGTCTGAAACGATTAATTTAGCCATCAAAATCCCTCCGAATTTGATTTCTATTGATTATTTTTTCTTCAAAAAAAGGCGGAAGGAAGAATCTCCCTCCGCCTTCTCATTACTGCTTATCTATAATAATCAGTTAAAAACTAATAATTAAAGAGTTGCAAAGTGTAACAAAGTACGAACCATTTGGCAAGTGAATGAGTATTCGTTGTCGTACCAAGCAACAGTCTTAACTAATTGCTTGTCACCTGCAGTGGTTACCATAGTTTGAGTTGGGTCAAAGATTGAACCAGCAGTCATGTTGATTACATCGCTTGATACAATGTTATCACCGTTGTAAGCAAATGATGCACTTTCGTACTTCTTCATAGCTTCGTTAACTTCGTCAGCAGTAACCTTCTTGCTCAAGATTGATACTAATTCAGTTTCTGAACCATCTGGAACTGGAACACGTTGTGCGTGACCGTTCATCTTGCCGTTCAATTCTGGCAATACCAAGCCGATAGCCTTAGCTGAACCAGTGCTGTGAGGAATAATGTTTTCAGCAGCAGCACGAGCATCTTGAGGCTTACCACTACGTGCAGGACCATCCAAAGTCATTTGAGTACCAGTGTAAGCGTGGATAGTAGTCATAGTAGCAACTTCGATACCGAATTCCTTGTTCAATGCGTTAGCCATTGGTGCAAGTGAGTTAGTAGTACATGAAGCAGCTGAAACGATCTTGTCGTCAGCAGTCAAAGTGTCTTCGTTTACTGAGTAAACGATAGTCTTCAAGTCGTTACCTGCTGGAGCTGAGATCAATACACGCTTAGCACCTGCGTCAAGGTGAGCTTGTGACTTAGCCTTGCTAGTGTAGAAACCAGTACATTCAAGAACAAAGTCAACACCGTCGTTCTTAACCCAAGGAATGTTTTGTGCTTGTGGTTCTGCGTAAACACGGTACTTCTTACCGTCAACTACGATTGAGTCTTCAGTTGATGAAACTTCGTGGTTGAAAGTACCATGAGTAGTGTCGTACTTAAGCAAGTATGCTAACATTGCTGGAGTAGTCAAGTCGTTGATTGCAACAACTTCGATGTCCTTAGTCTTTTCGCCTAAGTCCATAATACGACGGAATGCTAAACGACCGATACGGCCGAAACCGTTAATACCAATTTTAACTGTCATAACCTAAAAGTCCTCCTTAAGAACTATAAACAACAATTTATTTTAAACAGGAATATTACTTCCTCTTTAAAATCATATTTGAGGCACCCTCATCAGTAATTAACCAGGTTTGACGAGGTGCATTAGGCATATAAGCTTTAATTGCATTCGCCTTTTTACTGCCGCATGCAAAAGCAAATATGTGAGGTATTTTCTTTAGATTTTCGAACTGTAATCCAACCTGGGTGATACGGTCGACAATCTGTCCTTGGTCATCGAAAAAACACCCGAAACATTCGGTGACCGCTTCTTTTTCACGCAGTTCAGAAAGTTTAATTGAATCATAACCTCTGCGCTTGGCCATTTCCTGAGCCAAACCAATGCCATGAATCACAGCATCACTTTGTGAAATATCTTGCAACACATCAGAAATTGAGGGCTCACGAATTAATGAACGATAGGCTGCTTCTGAAACTTGCTCTGGTAAATATAAAGCCTTATATTTACCATTTGTTTTAACAGCCATCTCCTGAACTATTGTGTTACTTTGTGTAGTAACATTTTCTCCCAGAGCTCCTCGCCCTGGAACAAATTCAAGTTGTCTATTATTTCCTAAACTAGCAGGCAAATATTTAGCAGAATTTGCTAACGCCTGACCGCCCAAAACCGTAATAATTGAATGTCCCAATGGTAAAAGCAAATCAAGTGCCGAGCTTAACGCCTCTCCCATTTCCTGATACACACGATCTTGCAAATCGGCATCTCCTGGAACAATTATCGTTCGTTCTATACCCAATTTATGAGCTAACTTCAATTCATTTTCACCAGCATTAAACAAACGATCAATTATTGGTGCTGCATCTTTTAAGGTCTTTTTGCCCTTTTCAGTTAAGAACATACCAAAGCTTTTTATTTCTATCAAACCAAGTTTTTTCAAATACTCAGTTTCTGTACGAACATTTCGCTCAGATAATCCTAAATGTTGAGCCACGTTTCTGCGTCCTACTGGCGCATTAAGTGAAATCTGCTCAAGGACAACATACCTTTGTCGGAGTATCTTTAAGACATCGGGTACAAGAGCTTCGAGCAAGGAAAAGTCCGAGTTCATAAGCTCCCTCCTCTCTTGGGACAACTTCCGACCACATCTGTGTCATTTTCCGTCCCAGACTGCTTAAAAATATAAGAGAAACGTAGTTTCTTGAACTTTTTGTCCACCACACATTTCCCATCGACACTGTTAGTATAACAATGTATTTTTTGTAATTCAAGAAAAATATGCACGATTTTAAGAATATACAAACCGAAGTG
>NZ_BALY01000021.1 GCF_000615445.1 Lactobacillus hamsteri DSM 5661 = JCM 6256
CTTTTTTATGGACTTTTTATCAAAGAAACATGAATATACATTTTTGAATAATCACAAATCATTAGTTAGAGTTCATGTATTCAAAGTTAGATCAACTTCATTTAATATTTGGTCAGAAGGAAAATCAAAAAAATATCGCGAAAGTATATTTTTACTAAATAATGCTCTAACTAATTTTCAAGAAATAAATTTACCTCCAATTGTAGTAGTTTCTAATAAGAAATTAGGTCAAGGGGGCATATCTTCCTATGACCACATACAAGACGTTATTTATTTTAATAATTACTATCACTCACAAAAACAAATAAATCAAATTATCTATAAAGGAAATTTTGCCGCTCAAAATTTAAGTGATATTATTCTACATGAATTAGCTCACAAAATGCATTGGGATGCAGTTAAAAGATTTTATAAAGCTAACAAAAGTAAGTATAATAATATTAACGAAGCCAAAAATCAATTTGATGAAAAAATTAGAAATTATATTTCTAATCAAAATCCCCTATATTTAATTTCAACAGTTACGGCTTATGCAAATGAATCTTTTCAAAATGCCAAAGTTAACGATCCTTTAAATACTATTAACGAAGTAATTGCAGAAGTAATAACTTTAAAAAAGACAAATGATCCTATTTTAGATAAATTGATAACCATGGAGGTAAACTATGGAAAGACTCGAACCAATGGACATTCTTAACGCTCCAACACCAGAAGAAGCAATTTTAGCAAAAATTGGAAAATGGATTTTCAGTTCCTATATTACTGAACATAAAAGCGTCACTGTAATTTTTAAAAAAGATACTCCCAAAAATATCTTAAATCTATTTCAAAAAAATACTGATCTTTTTATTGCTCTTACAGATTATAAAGTTAACAAAACATACGAAATTGCTAAATAATAAAAAGGAATCCGATTTAGATTCCTTTTTATTATTTACTTTTTAGCAACTTCTGCTTCAACGGCCGTGTTTAATTGAAAACGGTCAGCAAATGAAGTTACTTCTAATCTATCTACAGTAAATTTTGTACCAGCTTAAATATTCCTTTAGGTAGCATTACCTTATCATGCACATAAAAGTTAATAATATTAACGAAGCAAAGAATCAATTTGATTCTGAACTTGAAAGCTATAGTACAATTACAAAGCAAGAACCAAATTATCTATATTTTAATTTAAGTCCCTACGCATCTGAGTCTTTCAAATACGCAAGAAAATTTAATGCAATAATGAAATAATTGCCGAATTTAAAATATTAAAGAAAAATTCTGACCCTATTTTAAATAAATTGATAGAAAGCGAGTTAAACTATGGAAAAGCTTGAACCTATGGATATTTTACGTATTCCAACAAAAAATGAAGCTATTGTATCATCCTTCAGAAAATGGATTGCATCATATCAAACTGACGATGATGTTACTATTTTTACTTTCAAAAAGGAAACACCAAAGAAAATTCTCAGATCATTTAAAAAGCATTTAGGCCGATTGTAAAATCAAATTGAACACTTTTGAAAATTAAAAAGTCCATTTGGACCTGTTTGATAGAATGTTAATAACCACAAAAACATCTATTGGAGGTCACAAATGGACTCTTTACATTCTATCATGCCTAAGCACTCAAAGGGAAAGCATTTATCATTTGAACAAAGGGTTATTATTCAGACCCGTCTTAATGATGGGTTTTCTCTTAGAGCTATTGCCCGTGAACTTGATTGCTCGCCTTCAACTATTAGCTATGAAGTTAAGCGTGGCACTGTTTTGCTTTATCATGACAAGAAAAAGCGTTACAAGGCAGAACATGGCGATAAGGTTTATCATTCTCACCGTCAAAATTGTGGCCGCAAATCAGACTTCTTAAAAAAATCTGACTTTATCAAGTACGTCAATAAACATTTTTACGAAGATGGCTGGTCGCTTGACGTATGTGCTCATCGCTGCCGGGCTATAGGACTTTTTACTCGCAAACAGGTTGTATGCACAAGAACCTTATACAACTATGTAGGTCAATGTCTAATGGACATAAGAAACTCTGATTTGCCGGAAAAGCTAAAGCGCAACACTAAAGCGCATCATGTTCGCAAAAATAAGAAAAAGCTTGGCCGAAGCATTGAAGAACGTCCTAAAGAAATCGATGATCGCAAAGAATTTGGCCATTGGGAATGCGATCTTGTTCTAGGGCATAAAACCAAGAACGATCAAGCACTATTAACCTTATCAGAGCGAATGAGCCGCGAGTTTCTAATTCTGCGTATTCCCGATAAGAATGCTGCCAGTGTCATGACTGCTTTTCGAGCTTTACGCAAGCAGTACAGCGAGCATTGGAATGAAATCTTTAAGACGATCACAACTGACAATGACTCTGAGTTTGCGGACCTGTCTAATCTTGAAGAAGCTTCTAAAACCTTAGTTTACTATGCTTATCCGCGATAAGGGCGTGTTGAGAAACACAACAACCTTATTCGCAGATTCATACCTAAGGGTGATTACATCAACAACTATTCTCTTCAAGAGATCATTAATATTGAAACTTGGTGTAATTCATTGCCAAGAAAGATCTTGGCGTATCATACTCCGGATGAAATCTTTGAAAGAGAATTGGATCATATCTATTAAGCAGCTTAAGTGTTCAATTTATTATTGCAATTTACGATTGAAATAGTATTTGAAAACATATACAATTCACTTTCTTTTGTATACCTAAATCCTACTCAAAATCTGCGAACAAACATCTAACCCTACAGCATGCGATTCATGTCCCCAATCGCGATAATCATAATTTTCAATATTAGCTAGTGAATCTGCAGTGAATAATATTTGTGCAAATTTAACTTTTCTAAATTGAGCACACGCCGCTATTGCCGCACACTCCATCTCAACCGTCGCAGCTCCTAATTTTCGAAATTGTTTAACTTTTTTAGATGTTTCTCTGAAGAAACCATCTGTCGTCCAAGTGGTTATTTCATCGTAGTCCAATTTCATATCCGTAATTACTTTTTCAATTTCATTAACATAATCAGATCTCATATCGATGAATTGTCCTGGTTCCTTATAGTAAAAGGAGGTACCTTCACCTCTAATTGCTTTCACAGGCAAAAACATAGCATTTTCTGGTAACTCTTTAATAGCACCTGCGTTTCCAAAGGCTAAAACTTGCTTTACCCCATAAGCAATTAACCAATCAAGCAACATCGTTGCAGCTGCCGCTCCTAAAGGAGCTTGACATAAAGTCATCTTTTCATGATTAATTTCTATTTCATAAATATTAGGTTGAAAAGATATTGTGTCATATTTTCCCAATACTTTATGAGGCACAGATTTTAAGAAATTCTCAATATCAGAAGCTGGAACAAACGCATACAGTAATTTTGAATGAAATTTAAAAGGTAAATGCTCAACTTCTGGCTCAAGCACTGCATGTTGGTCATTATCAAATTCTAAAATAAAAGGTTTCTCACTCATCTCTATCCCTCCTACTTTTAAAATTAATTGATTTTAAATTATATCCGCTTAATATTTCATTTACAACGAGAAAATGATATATTATTCCCAATTCAAAATTACGTTTGAGAGGTTTTTACATGAATCAAAAAATAATTTTATCTTCATTTACTTCTGATTCTTTAAAGTCAATTTGGCAACAAGGCTTTACAGAGAACAATCCTGAATGGGCTAAATGGAATGCTCCTTATTATGAAGATTATGAAAAATGCAATACATTTAATGACTTCCAAAATAGTGCGGTTGCTTCATATTTATTAAGCCCTAGTTGTAAATGTATTGTATTGAATGATAAGCCAATTGGAATGGTTTCTAAAAATTGGAAAGACGAAAAGACACGATGGCTAGACATCGGAATTGTAATTTACAATTCACAATATTGGTCTGGCGGTATAGGAACCGCTGCATTAAAGCTTTGGATTACGAATATTTTTGAAAAAACACCCCATTTAAAACATGTTGGATTAACAACTTGGAGTGGCAATCAAGGTATGATCCATGTCGCAAAGAATCTAGGACTTAGAAAAGAAGCACAGATTCGACAAGTAAGGTACTGGCAAGGGATTTATTACGATAGTTTAGAATATGGCATTTTAAAAGATGAATGGTTCAAATTGCATAGGCAAAATTAATTACTCCAACTCCATCGTATCCTCAGAAAAGACGACTGGAAATTCATCGGACCATTTCTCAGTTCTCGTTTCAGTTACCTTAAAGCCAAATTTTTTATACAAATTCTTGGCTTGTTCATTATTAGTAAATACTGCTAGTCTCACCGGTCGTGGCAACTTCGTCAGAGCGGTTTTCATCAATGCAGAACCAATACCTTTTCCCTGCATCCCTGGCAAAACATACAAAAAATCCAAGCGTCGTCGTCCTAGACCAATGAAGCCAACAACCTGCTCATCTTTTTCAGCAACATAAATATCACAGGATAAAAAGTATTTAAGATATGGTGCATCTTTTAGCGATACAAAAACTTGTTCTAATCCCTCTGCTTCAAGTTCCTGCATTCGCCCTTCATCCATAACTTTGGCAAGTTCATCAAAGTCTTCAGTTCTATATTTTCTAATCATGACTTCTGTCAAAACAAAACGCACCTCTCTCATTAATTTAATATAAGAATTAGATTGTTTTTTTAATTTTATCATATATAATTTTAAGCAGCATACTAAATTGTTGAAATGAGAAAAACACTTAAGCTTGTTCAACTGCCGATTGCAGTTTTATGTTTACTAGTTGGTCTATTTTGTGCTGCAACAGTATGAATAGCATTTAATAATGGCGATCAAAAGGTTATGGTCATCGCTCTAATTTGTGCGTTTATTTGCTTTGTCGGCTCTATTGCTTATTTGAAGATGGTACTAAATCCAGCAAAAGAAAAACCAGAATCGGCAGAAGATCATCAGATAAAAGTTGCCGCAGCATATCAAACTCTCTCAATCTTGGATCACGTGACTATTGGAGCAAGTATTATTTCAATAATTGTGTCCACTTACTTAAAAAATTCTAATTCTACCAATTCACAATATGCATTAATTGTCTCTTTAACTCTTTTTGCGGTTCGGCTGTTGGGTAATATAATCAACATCATTTGTTTGCTTAGATCTCCAGAGAAATAACTTTTATGAAAGGCCTCTACAGAAGGCTTTTTTTACTTTTTAAATTAAAGGTGAATAAAAAATGAAACTTAGAAAAATTAATCCTCAAACTTACGAATTATTTGAAAATAATCAATCTTTTGGAACCATTTCTACTTACCGCAACCTGTTTCATGACTCTTGTATATACTTAAAATTTAACTTAACAAAAATTCCAACTACTTCACCATTTGCGGAAATCAGACAACATGAACAAAAATCACTGCAGGTCATGATTGAATCAAGTCAAACTGAGATTATAAACTGGATATCAATAAATGGCTTCAAATGTAAAAGACGTTGTTTTGAGGCTAAGGTAAGCACTGCTGATTTAAAACATCCCATAAAATCAAAACTTAAAATACTATCTTTTGTTGCAACTGGTCCTATCTATTCAAACTGTTGCGATTTTCTCTACAAATACTACAAAACTACTCACGAACTAGTTTCTCCTCTCACCGCCAGTAAGAATGAATTTATTACTGAAGTTCCAACAAGGACTGGATATTATAGTCTGGATGAACATGGTCAACTCAGTCACGTTGCTTTTACAGAAAACAATGAAATTGCTTATTTATGTTCGGTTGATCCTACCAGTTGCTCAGGTTTTATAGATAGTTTATTAGTTAAAAGCTTCGAGAAATATCAAACTATATTTTTTGAAGCCGATAATACTGATTGGGCAGCAAGCAAGTTGCTTGGTAAATTTAATTATAAAAAAGATGAAAGCTTCAATACTTACATTTATGAGTGAGAGCCTTACTTTTTTATCTATCTGTTAAACAAACCATTACAGTATTATTTTTAACTTTTACTTAACCTAACAAAAAATTATGATATGTTACACTCATTACTTATAGATATTTGGAGTTGTTATGAATGTTAGAAAAGAAAACTTACCTATTATCTCGAGCCACCATGCTGCTATCAAATTCACTCTTTGGCATGATCATTATTTGGTGGCTGCAAACTCAAACCGGAAAATCATCTTTAGTCGGATTGACTAACGCAATTTTTTCAATTACTGCTGCCTTATCAATCTTCTACGGCCCGATCATTGATAAGCATTCTTTCAAGAGAACCAGTCAAACCTCTCTACTAGTTCAAACTATCCTATTGTTCCTTTTGGCAGCTATGATATTTTGGCTGAGTCACAACATAGTTTTAACTATTTTAATTTCCACCGTGCTGTCCATGTGTGATGAATTCTTCAGCCCAGCCGATCGTGCAATTCTTAAGGAAAGTGTCCCTTCTAAAAAAGACTTAAATAGTTTAATTTCAAAGCTGAGCATGATCGATCAAGTCGTAAATATTGCAGGCACTGCCCTTTCAGGTATTTTATTGAGTCTTTTAATCGCTGGACAATCAATGCTAGTTTGTAGCTGCTTAAGTCTGATTAGCATCTTCTTCCTGTATATTGCTTTAAGAAAAAATCCGTCGACTAAGCCCCAAGCAAACGATACCGATAACGAGACTAGCAGCTATCGCGCAAAAGTATTCAGCGGCTTAAAGTATATTCGCCAAAATAGGTTTCTTAAATGGCTTTGGAAGCTTCGATACTCAACAATCATTTTCACCAATTATTAATAAATTACCGCCGAGCTTTGGCTTCTTTGCTGCTGATTATTTAAACAGTGGCTTTAGTAGTAAATCTATCAAACAATATACAATTTCTGATGAAGCAAATGAATTAGCACAAATTATTAATAGCTTTAATGCGAAATCTGTAGTAATTGTTGCCCACAGTATTGGCGGAGTTTACGCTTTTCAAATGCAAAATAAAATTCATAATTTTAAAATTTTCATTGGTATTGAACCTACTACTCGAGAAATTATCTTAAATCCACCAAAAGAAAAAGCGTATATTGAAAAACAAAAAGAAGTAGTAAATCTTGAAAAGCAAATTCGTGAAAATATAGATAAAATTTTTTCATCAGAAGATGCTAATAGTTTTTGGAAAACTACTGAGAAAAACAGTGATAAGTTTGACGAAGCAGCTAATAAAAATGCCGAAGAATCACTTAATAATGATTTATTCTGGAAATCTAAAACTACGCTTAATAAAGAGATTCATAGCATAATAATTACAGAAGAATATCGTCAAAAAGAATATGAAAGATCTGAATATTTTAATGATAATTCTGAAATAATTACAATGGGATCTTTTCACTATATTCAGTTTGAAAAACCAACGGAAATTGCGAAAATAATTAAATCTTCGATTGATAAATATAATAATTAATCTATCTTTACAAACATACAGAAAAGGAATCCGATTTGGATTCCTTTTTTATTTTGAACAAACTTATTTACTTTTTAGCAGCAGCTTCTACTTCAGCGGTCGTGTTATAAATTTAACGTCACTAACTTTAACATAAGCATTATGTGTGATTTTTCTAGTTACCCCATCAATGTTAGTAACCCTAACATATTGATCTTTTCCAGAAAGCTTATAATATTGATTACCATTAATTGTTACTGGGGTTGGATCTACATTGATGGATCCGTAAGTGTAATATTTTTGGCCAGTACTATTGCCGTTTTTATCATATGCAATTGAATTATACTTCACTAAAGTGAGTTTTTACATTAAAAACTGAAATATAATTCACTATATATAAAAATTTAGCTAAAAATGAATTATACTTCATTTTCAATTTAAATATTCTTTGTTGGCATATCAAAGTTAGTTAAATCAACAAATTCAGAATTAATATACGTCTTCGTTCCTTTAATTTTGTAGAGTACGTTTTATCATTAATCATATTATAGACAAATGTAATGAAGATATTTTATTGCTTTTAATAATTGGATACCATAATTTTTTCAGCATTTCGCTTAATAATATTTCTACAGCTAAACCAAAAAATCACTGAAACACTAAATGAAACTATCAGCAAAATAAAACTTATAATAAAACGCGGATTACTGCAATCAGCAAAAGCAGATGCACCGGCTAATGCTAATGGAGTCTGTGAAAATGCCAAAAAATCTGCTCCAGCATGGATCAACATCGACAACCATAACTTTCCCGTCAATAAATACAATGTTCCTAATAAACAACCGATACCAAATGCATATAAAATTTGATAAGCTACATCCTCTATCGTCCTTCCCTTAGAAAAGATATTTGAAAGATGAAACAAAGCAAAAATTAAGGAACTACCTAATATGGTAAATTCTAATTGCCAATGTTTATTCTTAAACATTACTAACAATGTTAGTATGAAAACATATCGCGCTGTTTCTTCTAAGACTCCTGCTTCTGCAGCAGTAAAGTAAACTTGCCACTTATTTGTAAAAACTGCAGACTGTAGCGGATTAATTAAAGAAAGATCCCAATTCCACAATACTTCATTCCATTCTCTTGCCATAAAAATAAAACTATTAAAGAACATGAACCAAACTGAAAATAAAATTATTAAGAACGATGCGATAAAACACTTTAAATTTTTGGGTTTTACTTTTAAATTAAAATAAAATTTATATCCCCACTCTTTAACCACAATGCAAGTATAAATAAAAAACATGACCGCATAAATTAAAGCACTATTATTCAATCCAATTAAAAAGAATATTTATCAATGGAAATTGGGTGCACCAAAAATAAACTAATTATCAGCCACATTGATGAGATCAGACGCAACCAAGCTTTATTTATCTTTCCATAATCACGAATTACTACGAAACTTAATATTCCGAGCATCCCCAAAACATAAATAATATATATACCAATAACCAAATTCGGAAAAGATTTCAGTAATACATCAATTACACTTGAATAGGTTTCCATAAAAACAAAAGGCAGGCAAAGTACATCAATGTCATTAAGTTAAGACATTGAATTGATTTTCAATCTCTTTTTTAGACTGCTATAAGTCTTAAATTTTTGATTTGTTAGCCGTAATCTTTTTTATCGTAGGACTTATTTTTCTTTAATTTTTTAATTGATAATTAATATATTTGCTGATATATTATTAAATAATTTATTTATGCGGAGGAAAAGCTAATGAAGACTAAAAAAATAATCCTTAGGTTGGTAGTAACCACATTCATTTTAGTCGTAATTTGTTATTTACTTCAAAAATTTATGCATAGTAACGGTAATTTTTGGAGTATTATTCCAATTTATTGGGCTAGTTCAGCAGCATATGAATTTCAAATGAGTACTAATGTATCCAAAAAGGTAAAATTAGTAGTTAATATTGTATTAATAGCTTTTGCAGTAGGATTAGCAATAACATTTATTTACATTTTAAATCATAATTAAAATAGACTATTAAGTTTAATAGTTTGTTTTATGTATTAACTATCTCTATATGAGGTAGTTTTTTTATGTGTAGGGAACAAAATTTACATTTTTTAGCAGGCTTGCTCAAGGTGTATTTTTTAGCTTTAATGTACAAAACTAACAGAAAAAGCCGTCCCTAAGGACGACTTTCCGGTATTGGCTAGATCTCAGATCAACGAAGTAAACTATCAAGGATAACCTTAAGTGCCTTTTTAAGAGCTTTCTTAAAGCGCTTGAAGAACTTGCGAACGCGCGGTGGCTCTGCATAATAGCATGGCTTTTTTATTATCTAATTCTTTTACCGCAATGACCTCAACGTTTCTTTTTCCTAAAATCTAAATAATCCGCAATTATTCCATCCCTATGAATATCAATTACTAAACCAATAAATATGACAATGACTGCAAAAATATAATTGGTTAAATAATCTGCTGTCGCATCTTTCCAGACAACATGATGTTGGATAATTATCTGCCTGCCGATTAACCAAAGAAATTCAAATATCGGCCAAAGCAAACCGATAACTGCTGAAATCAATAATAATATCAAAAACAGCAGAAAGTAGTCTCCTATCTTTTTCATTATCTATCCCCTAAATAAAAACTGTAATAAAAAACACCGCTAACGAATCACTACCCTTGATCCATTAACGGTGCGTATAAGGTGAATTTTCTATAAAAATTCCCATATTTTATTAAACCGCTAATATCGAATATAGGCAAATATTTTTGCAAAAAAGTTATATTTTTTAGAATTAATTTATATATTAGCAAGTTAATGATGGCTTATTACCAAAACTTGTGATTAATATATGAAGCTACAACCCACATTAAAATAAATACACCTAAGCAAATATAAATAACAGGATAGGTTCCCGACATCGTTAACGTATATCCATCAGTAAAATTTTGCCGGACGTTTACGCCAAATATTGCCGAAAGGATTGGTACCTGAATATGCGTAAATAACAAAAATACAAAATACGTTAACAAGCAAATTAGCCATACACAAATTGCTTTAAACGCACTTTTAAGAATTAATTTCCAATCCATAATCTATCCCTCAACCTGATTCTCTACTCAAATAAAATTATTTTTATCACTATTATACTTAGTATGTTTTGAAAATCATTATATTTTCAGATTTGTCACAATTTGTAACAGATCCGAAAAATTTGGCATTAATCTTTAACCAAATGGATCTCACGATCGAACAACTTTCGCATCCCTTCGTTAAAGTTATGCGCAATAAATACAATCGTAGCCTTACTATTAACCAAATTCTTCAAAATATCCATCGTAGCTTTCTGATCAATAGCACTTGTCCCTTCATCAATCAAAATAATACCACTATCGTGAATCTTAGCTCTTGCTAAAACGATCTTTTGCCGTTGACCACCCGAGATATTCAATTTATCTAGATCAAGCCGCGTATTAACGCCATCCTTGAATTTTGCAATATCAGGTGCAAAGTTAACCTCGTTAACTACACTGTCGACACGATTATCTAATTTATCGTTAAACATCGTAATATTTTGTTTAATAGTTCCAGGGAACAAATTAGGATCTTGCGGAATATAGCCAATTTGGGACATATCTAGTTTAATCTTATCCCCTTTTTCGTTTTCAAATTCCACTTTACCTTGACTCGGCTTAATTGCACCCAAAATCAATTTAAACAATGTCGATTTTCCTGCTCCAGAATCACCAGTAAGTAAAACTTTTTCGCCTTGCTTAATTTTTAAATCTGGAAATTTTAAGTTTTCACCATTTGGAAAAGTCAAAGCTAAATCTTTCGTCATAATTACGGCAGGGACTTCTCCACCTTCATTATTTTCTTCAGAAATTTCTGTTGTATCCGCATTAATTTGGTTCATTAAATCTTGAGAAGATTTCATAAAGCTTAACGCCTGAAGCATTTGTTGCAAACCAATTGAAATATTAATGGCAAAATTTTGAACAGACATAATAGCACCGAAAATAATTATATTTTTAGTAATTAACAATGCTGTTAAAGTCAGCAAAATCATTTGTCCTAACAAACTACATGCTCCATTCAAGATGATCATTTCCTGTTGAGCAGCTGTTTGCTTTACATGAGCATCTTCGATTTGGCTTGCAGCTTTATCTTGAACAGCGAAAAGCTTCGTACCAGCAAAATATCTTCGTAATTCTTCAAGTCCTGAAAACCATTTTTCAAGAGCATCCAAATAATGTTTATTTTGTTCAGAAACATTATTAGTGGCTATTTCCATCTTCTTTTGTACTAATTTTGGAACATAGTAAGAAAAAATATCAATAACGATACTGACAAGAAAGATTGACCAATGAATTGTAATTAACGCAATTAAAGCAGCAATAAACATTGATCCATAAAATGGCACAATTGGATACCAATCGAAATAATTATTTCTAACCATTTCTAAATCATTCGTCATTCGATTTTGAATAGCAGAAATCTTATGATATTTTTGATCTTTGAAATAGTGATTAGCTAAACGATCACGAATTTTTTTATTATATTCTTCTTCCTGAATACGCATGACATATTGAATATAATAAATCATCCCTTGTGCGGCTAAATATAAGATACACGTCAGCAAACTCGTGAATAAGACTTTTGACCACTCATGATTCTTAATAAAAGTTAACCAATACATCTGTACGTAGCCTGTCCCAACAGCGCCAACCCCAGAAATTATTGATAAGAAATTGATATAAACAAATCTAAGATAATTTGTTTTGATAAAACCTTTAAAACTCATATCTTATTCACCTCCGTTAATCAACTTGATTTGACGATCGAACATCTTAATCAAATCATCAGAAAAATTATGTGCAATCATGATAATCGTACTGTCTGTTGCTAAAAGATTCTGCAAAATTTCTTTCGTTCCTTGGCTATCAACTGCACTTGTCCCCTCATCGATAAATAACCATGCTGGATGATGAAGCATTGCTCTTGCCAAAACGATCTTTTGCTTCTGCCCACCAGACAAATTACCTTGATCGAGATCAACAAATGTATTTAGACCATCAGAAAATTTCTCCAAATCCTTGGTAAAATTCGTCTTTTCTATTGCCGGTAAAACTTGATCGTCAAGCTCGCCGTCAAACATTGTAATATTATTTTTGATTGTATCAGGAAACAAAGTATTATCTTGTGCAACATAGCCTAATTCATCCAAATTAGGTTTTAATTCCTGACCATTTTTATCTGAAAAGATAATCTTACCCTTACTTGGTTTAAACTTGCCCAAAATCAACTTAAACAAGGTGGATTTTCCTGTTCCGCTATCGCCAGTTAACAGAATTTTCTCACCCTTTTTAATTTCAAAATCCGGATAAGAAATACTTTCGCCATTTTTGAATTGCAAAGCGAGATTTTTAACTTCAAGCTTATCGATCTTTTGATCATCATGATGATTTTCACTAATTTCAACAGATTTTTGTAAAGCAGTCATTTCTTTATTCAAATCTTTGGTCGATTTAATCAAGTTCCATTGAGCAACAAAAGCAGCTATACCATTCATAACCGTAGAACTAAATTGAATTGTCGTAATAACCGCACCAAAAGCAATTTGCTTTTGAAAGTAAAGATAGGCACAAAGAATTATTAAAATAACTTGACCACAAATATTTACAACTGAAGTAATTAAATCAGCAATTGCGATTGTGGCACCTTAATGAACGGCCACTTTGCGATATTCTTCTGCACTTTTTTCAATTGATGAATGATAAATTCCAAAACTTGCATATCTTCTTAATTCATTTAAACCCTTTGTCCACTTAGCAAGAGTATTTAAAAATTTTTCATTATTCTTAGTTACTCTAAGTGTGGCAGAAGATGTCATCTTCTCAAAAGTCTTTGGCAAAAACAACGAAATTACCGTCAAAATCAAAGTTAACACAACTAAACTCCAATTGAATGAGAACAAAATTCCTATTGAAAAAACCACAGCTAAAATGCACATGTAGCCATCTTTAATGGGTTTAAGATAATTCTTAGTTAATTGATCCATATTGGCATTTAAATCATTTTGAATTGTTGAAGGTTGATCAATTTCATTCTTAAAAAAGTAACGACTAATTCTCGCTCTGATGTTGTGCAAATATGACTGACTTTGCTTACCATACAGATAATCTGATCCTGTAATCATCATTGTTCGAAATAAATCGCACAATAATGAAATAATCATGAAAATGATAAAACCTATAAAGTTTAAGTTTCTTAAATTATTGTAAGCAGGCGTCATTAAGTATTGCGAAGCTGAATCAATAATCATGCCTAACGTTACCATTACAAAAATCAAAATAAATTGCGCCTTATTTGTTTGAAATATCCCCTTTATATTCATCCCTGTCACCCCAAAGTTAAAAATATATTTATTTCTTATTTGTTTTTAATTTTACCCCCCCTATTTTTAATATTCAACCCATTTTTATTAAGTGGTTAAAAATTTCGATTAAGATGCAAAAAGCCGACTCGCAATTGAGCCGGCTTTTTCTTTAGTGATGATTTAAAAAATTTATAAATATTGATTAAGTTAGTATTTTTCAAAAAAGATATTGCTCTTTTTAGCGCACTTATTAATGAAGACAAAAAGGAGGTAAATTTAAACAATGGATTATTTATCAAAAAAGAAACAATACGTATTTCTAAATAATCAATTATCATTAGTTCGAGTCCATGTTTTTCAAATTTCTTCTAGTCCAAATATTTGGGTAGAAGGTAAATCTAAAAAATATCGTGACAGTGTACAATTATTAAAAAATGCTTTATCCACATTTGATCAACATGAATTACCACCAATTATAATTGTTGCTAATCAAAAAATTGGTAATCATGATATTTCTTCGTATAATCATAATGATGATGTAATATATTTTAATAGTTATTATCATACACAGGAAAAAATATATAATGTAATTAATGATTATACATTTGCTGCTCAAAATTTGAGTGATATTATTCAGCATGAATTAGCACATAAATTGCACTGGGATGCAGTCAAACGATTTTATAAGGCAAATAAAAATAGGTATAATAATATTGGTGAAGCAAAGAAGCAATTTGACTCAAACTTAGAAAGTTACATTGTTCGACAAGAAAATTCTTACCTAATGTTAAATGTAAGTCCCTACGCAAATAAATCCTTTCGATTTGCTAAGGAACATAATAGATTAAATATTGTTAATGAAGTCATTGCTGAAGTAAAAACAAAAAAAGTTATTACAGATCCAAAATTAAGCAAATTAGTAGAAGGTGAATTAAACTATGGTAGAAATTAATTCAATGGACATTTTAAATGCTCCATCACACGAAGAGATAATTGTTGCCAAAATAGTAAAATGGGTAAAAAGTGCCTATGATGATGAAAATCATGTTTCAACCTTTATTTTTAAAAAGGATACTCCCCAAAAGATTTTAAATTTATTTCAAAAAAATACTAATCTGTTTTTATTCAAAGTAAATCCAAAATATGAAATCGAAAGTTAATGAAAAGCCGACTCGCAATTGAGCCGGCTTTTTTAGTTATAATCTGAAATATTTAATCTTTCATCTGCAAAATCTTTAACAGCATCATCATGAGTAGCAACAATCACAATTTTACCTTTATCTGCCATTTTCCTTAGGCTATTTAATACAAGCTGTTTGTTTTTATTATCTAACGCGCCTGTTGGTTCATCGGCCAAAACAATCAAAGGATCCTGTAAACTCAATCTTGTTAGTGCTACTCTTTGAGCTTCTCCACCAGACAAAGTAAAAACTCTACTATTTAATTTTATAAGAAGAATTGTTAGTTTCAATATATGTTGAACCTAAGGATTTAACAAATAAAAAGATAAAAAAAGTGAGAATAATACCTACAATACTTAATAGATAACGCCGTATTCGATTCAAGCTACACACTCCTAAAGTAAATATTATTCTATAATTTTAATATATTTATTATACTTTTCAGCTTATCTTAATAGTAAATGAAGCCCAAAAAACAATAATAGTTTTGAGGCTTTTAAATTATAACTATTTTATTTTAGAATAATGTGTCTTGCACTCAATTATTGTAAAATGACCATTTTTTTCAGGAATATAAACTAATCTATCCACATCGTTTATCCTTCTAGACCATAATCCTTGCAAATCACCTTTTAAAGGTTCAGGCTTTCCCAAGCCTGAATATAACCCATCCTTTGAATTGACTTAATTAGTTTATTTATTCGCTTTAAGGTTTTTCTATCTTCCATCTCCCATTCAATATATTCATCCCATGCTTCATCTTTCCAAGAAAACATTAATCATCCTCCAAAAGGTTATGCTTAGAAACACCCTTCTCTTTCTTATAATCATCGTATCTACGCTTTAGCTCCATCATATTATTTCTGCTATAAAATGGACTAGCTTTAATTTCAAAAGGAATTTTTTGTTCATTTACCAAAGCCTTAGTTGCTAAATTAATCCAAATTGAAAAGTTCAATCCCATGTCAGACAATAAAGCCTCAGCATTTTCTTTTAAGTCTTTATCCATTCTTGCAGTTACTTTAGATTCCTTTTCCATTGTATTTTATCCTCTTTCTTTTTATTGTAATAACATTGTATCACTATTGTTATCACAATAGAAAAAATTAGCATTATAGCAAATATTATCTTAACTTTTAAAAGAGCTGTCATTAATATATGCGCGAAAAACGTATGGATTCACTTTTATTACGAGTATATTTACTTTTTCTTAATATTTTATCCATCGCAATAATATAACGAAAATTTTTTTATTTTATATATTTTAATCATCACAAACTTATAAAAATCACTATTAACCGCAATTTATTCAGCGTCTTTAAATAACAAAATATAATTAAATCAAGCGATACTAATCCTTAGTGAATTAGGGGTATTGCATTTTAAAAATAACAATGCAAAAATAATATTTAGTGATATTAAGTATAAGGAATATATTATAAAGAGAGTAACTTTTATGACATTTAAAGAAGGAAACTATACTTCAAAAATAGATAAACCTGTTAATTTACAAGCTAATATTTCAATCAAAGATAACAAAATCACAGATGTCCGCCTTTATAGCGAATCTAAACAAATTGATTCTGAACTTGAAGATGCCTACCGTGGACAAATCATTACAAATCAATCTGTCAATATTGATGGTATTACCTCAGCAAGTGTCCTAAACAGAGCTGTAAAATCCGTTGTTGGCGGCGCCTTAGCCGACGCTATCGCAAATTAACATACATAATAAGAAAAGCGAAAGAGCATAAAACTTTGCTCTCTCGCTTTTTATTTATATATTTTCAATCTTAATCAATTCAGCAATTCTATCAACATCAGCTTCATTTTCTGCTTTAATCATCTGATCATTATTTTTTGGATATTAGATAACTTGATTATGATTGGCAGCTAAACATTGAATGAATAAACGCAATCGTAATTATCCACCCCCCAAATAATTTTGTGGCATATTATAAGCTATAATTGGTGTTAATTTCCAAAATTGATGTTTGGTAATTGCAATAATAACCACAAAAATAGCTACAATCCATAACACAACGCAATAATAGGCTATTAATCTCTGTAAAGCTTTTATTATTATATTTATTCCTCTTAATTTTCCTTATCGTCTTTTTAACACTATAAGCCAAATGATATAACCAATAATAACGGGAATCGCGCAAATACACCAAATCAGTAAAGTTAATTCTTTTATCTGAAATGTTTGAATTACTCCTGCTCCATCAACATTTCTAAACCAAATGACAGCTGCAACAATCATCCAAATTAACAATACAATTGAACCGCTGATTTTCCATGCTTTCATAATTTTTCTCCTAAGATAATCTTATTTTTGTAATAATTGCTGTAATTTTTGATTTATTTCTAGTTCAATTTTTCTCAATATCTCCAATTGCAGCAAATGTTCGTTTACTAATACTGAGCCAACGTACCATTTTTCTTTACATACTTATCAGCCAAATTGAAAATTATTACACCAATTATTAACCATAAAATTGTATTAAATATTGAACCTACTAAGTAAAAGTTTAAATTATAAACATGACTATTGATTGCTAGTCTGATCCAGCTAACCATTGGTGAAATAGGTAATAAACAAGATAAAATTTTAATTATAATCGAATAATTCTCAAAATCTGTTAATAAGACAGCTAAGTAAACATATTGAAAAATAATTAATATACTGCCAACTCTTTTAAATCTAAGAACTAAACTCGACATTAAATATCCTAATCCAATAGTTGTCATCAATGATAATATAAACGGAATTACAACAATCAGAGGCAATTTAATCCAGTGATTCGTAAGCCACATTACGGCTATTAAAACTAAAATAGATTGAATCAATGAAAACACAATATTTACTATACTTTTATTAAAAAATAATCTCTTTGACGAAATCGGCATTAAATATTGTTGTTCAACAATTCCGCTTTCAGCTTGACTAACAACTGTTTGAGCCATTTCACTGATTGTATTTTGAATTAATGTCCATAGAGTATAGCCAACGACTAAAGAATTTAATGACGAGCCAACAATTCCACTACCAACAAGACTTCCTCCCCAAAAGATAGCCATAAATATTAAAACCACTAAAAATAAATTCGTAATTTGTTCCATAGGATATCTCTTGTATATCCAAATTTCACGCCAAAATTCAGCTTTTAAACTTGTCATCATTAGTCCCTCGCATAATCTTCAAAAATGTCATTCAAATCTTTTGTTCTTGTCTGAAGATTTTCAATTGGCAATTCACTCAAAATTTTTAAAACTTGTGGTAAATCCTTTTGATTTTCTACACTTATTTGGTAATTATTTTGAGTGATGGATTTCAATTTACATAAAGCAACAATCTTATCTTTTTCGTTTTCTGAAATTGCTCTGCTTAATTTAAGTAAAAAAATAGTCTGTTGATTAAGTTGTTCTAAACGATTTTTAATATCATCTGACAAAACTAGCTTCCCATGATTAATCAATAGAATTCGATTTGCAACCCTTTGTGCAAAATCAAGTTGATGGGTTGTAACGATGATCCCGGCACCTTTAGAAGCTGAAAATTGTAGCATTTTAATCATGGTTTTAGTAGAATTCAAATCTAACCCTAAAGTTGGTTCATCTAAAATCAATAATTTTGGCTTAGCAATTAGCGCACAACAAACACCTACAATTTGTTGCATCCCTCGACTAAGTTCAGCAACAGGAGTATTTTTCTTTTCAATTAAGTTAAATTTCTCCATGATAGCTAAACCATTTTTCTTGGCGTCTTTTCTGCTCAGTCCACGTTGACCTCCCAAATAAACAAAATTTTCTATTGGCGACAAAGCAAAAAACATATTCTGTGAGCCTTCTAATAAAGTTCCTGAATTCTTTAACAACAGTAAATTATTATGCGTGACATCTTGACCATTAAAAAAGATTTTTCCTTGATCAGGGCTTACTAAGTTAAGGATCACTTTAAGAGTTGTCGTTTTCCCAGCTCCATTTGATCCTAAGAAAGCAACAATGTCACCACTATTAACATTAAAAGAAACATTAGATACAGCTTTGACATTGCTCTTTTGATATGTTTTTGAAATATTCTTTACCGTTAGTAAAGTATTCATAGTGCTATCCCTTCCATCCACTATTATTAAAATTAGATTAATCATACCATTTAATTTAATCTAGTCAAAGGCTTACTTTAATTTTCACAAAAAAAAGACTCTTACTTACTTTTACGTAAATAAGAGCTAATTTTTAATCTCTACAATATTTAGTGAATCGTTCCCCCTTTTCTTTCGGCGGAATAATACAATATCCGGCTAAAAATGATTTTTCAAAATCCTGTGGCAACTTGTATTCTTGATTAAAAGTATCAATCATCGCATGAAAATTTTGATAATTACGTAAAGTAAAATCAGTTAAATCATGCTCAATTATCTGTTTGGCTTTTTCATACTTCGGCATTTTCCAACCAAGACATTCAAATAAGCGATATGAATAATTATCAACAACAAATTCACCCTTGCGTAATCCATACATCAAAATCACATCAGCAGTTTCTGAGCCGATTCCTTTGATGGCTAATAATTCTTTACGCAATTTTGCCTTCGGCATTTCTTGCATTAATTCCAAATCAAAATCATATTTTTGAAAATACGTTGCCAAATTTTGAATAGTTTTAACTTTGCGGGTATAAAAACCCGCTTTTTTAATTGCATTAGTTAATTCTTCATCTGTTAAGGTCAAGATTTTTTGAGGCAAAAATCCACTTACTTTGTACAAATCTTTCAATGCTTGAGCAACATTTTTCCAGTTAGTGTTTTGAATTAAAACCGTTGACCAAATTACTTCCCAATCTGAACGGCCGGGCCACCATCCAGTCGGATCCATATGGTCATACATTATATCGTAAAGCTGATTTAAAGTGATTTTTGTCGCCATTTTATTTTGCATCTCCCATTATCAAATAATTTTCATTTTCACATAAAGCTAAACATAAATGAAACATCGATTCAATAAAAATAAAGAGTTAGCAATTACTAACTCTTTTTCAATTTAATGGCATTTTTGACAATTATTTTTTAAAATATCGGCTACCTTTTCCATTTCTTCTTGAGAATCATCTGTTGTAGTTACATCTAATATTAATGCGATTGCTGCTTCTTTTGATAACCGTAGATGATAATTATTCTTTTTTAAAAATATTTTAGTAGCAACATAAGCCGTTCTTTTATTACCATCCGTAAAGATATGTTTTTTGGTAATCTTTTGAAGAATGAATGCTGCTTTTACCCATAAATTAGGATAAAGTTCATGACCAAACAGAATCATCTTAGGCTGTTCACTAACTATACTTAGCCCCTGCGGATACTGTAATACATCTTGCGATTCGCCAGTATATTCTAATACAGCCTTATTAATATAAATAAGATCACTTTCCGTTAAATACTTATATTTCATCTTATAAATCCTTTAACGCCCAAATTAAATCTTTATCTTCTTTCAAAACATCAGCAACCATATCTTTCGTTTCTTGAGATACCTCTGGAATTCTTTTAAAGGTAATAGACATTCCATCTGGAGATATTTCTTTAACCACTTGATCACCAGGCCTTACTTTAAAAATTGATGTATCTTTCTTAGTTAATCTTATTGCTTCCGAATTACCAGCTTTAAATATTTTTGATAATCCTTGTGTTTCTTTTTCTTTAATATAATCCATGAAATCACCCTTTTAATTGTAAGTACATTATAGCATATTGTAATTACGTATGAATAAAATTAACAAACATAAAAAGTAGACATACCTTTGTTAATCGACTTAATTAACTGTAATATCACCATTTGAAGTACTAATTTTCAAAGTATTAACATTTGTTTGATCTTCATTATAAGAATTCGTTATTTTCTTTCCTTTATAAAAAATTCTTCCATTTGAGGTAAAAAAATCATATCCCTTAGCATTAGCTTTTTCTACTCTAATATTTCCATTAGAAGCATCAATCTGAAACTCTTTTTTAGTAAGCAAATTTTTAATATTCACATTGCCATTTGAAGTATCAATATTACCGTTTTTTACACTTAACTTATCTGTAGAAATAGAACCATTTGATAGATCAATTGATAAACTATCTAATTCTTTTTCTGGCATTTCAATAGTTAATAATTGCTGTTCTTGCTTTTCATCAAAAATACTACCATTAATAATGATATTTTCACTTGGCGAATTAATACTTAATGTTTCATTTCTTACTACAATTACCGGTTTAATATCTTCTCTTCCCTTATAAGTTACACAATAATGGTCACCTATTTTAAACTTTACATTATCAGTAGTACTATCAATTTTTACATTTTTAAAAGCTGTTACTAAAATGGATTTTTCAATTATTTCTGTTTTCTTTTTATTCTCATCATTAAATTCGAGCCAAACACATCCCACAACCAATAAAATCAACAATCCAATTATCCCAATCATAATTCTTCCTTTTCTCATCTTTAATCCACATATTCTTTCAAATCGATAACTTGATCATATTTTTTCAATTCTTCAGGTTGGTAATGATGAATTACTTCAACAAAAGTTAAATCAGAATTTAATAAATATTCATGAATACTATCAGAAGTTTTCTTATCAAGTGAAGCATTAATTTCATCAAGTAAAAGTACTGAACGATTGGCTAAAATTGCTCTTGCCAACTCAATTCTGGCAAGTTGACCGCCTGACAATTGGTCGGCGTTCTCACCTAATGAGTAGTCAAAGCCTTTCTCTTCAACAATCTTTGTTAAATCTAACTTATCGCATACTTTTTTCACTTCTTCTTTAGAAATATTTGCACCTAAAGTAAGGTTGAACCATAAATTATCGGCAAAGATTACGGGAGCTTGACTAGCATATGCAAAAACATTTATAAAACTTCCAGCCTTTTCTTCCTTATTATTAAGTAAAATTTTCTTCGCATGACCATACTTTCCATTCATTAAAAATTGTAATAAGGTTGATTTGCCGACGCCTGAAGGACCAATAATTGCTGTTTTAGTACCTTTTTCAATTTTAAAATTAATTCCTTGGGCTAATTTTTGATCTTTTCTAATTAAAGTGAGATCTTCAACAATTATATCATCTGCATCAATCTGATCTTCTTGACTATCTTTTTCAGCTAAAGCTAGAAATTTATTTGACTTTTCAACGATTTTTTTAGTGGTTGAAAGGCGATTTCGATCTTCTAAAATAAGCAAAATTGGACTCACAAATGAATTAGCAAGCTGCACGATTGCAAAAAGTGCGCCTAAAGTTGTCATTCCTTTAACAACCATATAAATTCCAACTAAAAATGGAGCTAAGAAAGTAACTACATTTCCTAACAATTGAATCCACGAATTAGTATCAAGATTAAGCAAATTCATTTTCTGCAAAGCTGCTTCAAGTGAAATAATCTTTTGGGTATTCTTTTGAGCAGCATTTTCTTGCTTCTCATAAAGCTGCAAAGTTTCACTACCAGCTAAAAAATTCTTAGTCTGATTAACATATTTACTATTAGCCTTTGTCCACTTTTCTGAAGAATTTTGAATGACTTTTTGAAAAAGACCGGAAGCAAGCATTGGAACACAAGAACTAACTAGAAACATTAAAGTAATCAACCAATTCACCGTTAAAGCATAACTTAAAGCTAAAATTAGGCTAAAAATTTGCATCGTTATTTCAATTTGAGCATCAAAGCGATTAGTTTCAAGCAACTTGAAGTCATTAGTTAAAAAGCCTAAGCCGTCAATATTTTTATCAGGATCTTCTGCAAGCATCCCTTTGAAAATATTTTTCCGTAAATAAATATTAGTCTCCTTGATTGCATTAGTTTTTAAACGATTAAAAAGCAACCCCGCAAGAAAAGCAATAATAAAACCGCTAATGACAATTATTAAAAATTTGCCAACATTAGAATAATTTCTTTGTGTTGCTATATTAGTTAAAGTTTGAACCATATATGCAAGCAAAATTGCATTAAAATTTGAAATAAAACCTAACAAGACCATTAAGATAAATTTGAAATGATTTGAGTATTTATAAAGCATATTTTTCACTCCTCCACAGATGTTGTAGTAATTATGCCATGATATTTTTGGCTGAAAATGATATATTGCATATATGCAATATTAATTTAAGAGGCAAACATGAAATCATTAGGACCAAATTTTCAAAAATTAAGAAAAGAACAAAACATTACTTTAGCTGATGCAGCAAAAGGTATTTGCTCAACTTCAAATTTATCTCGTTGGGAAAACGGTAAAATTCAAATAAGTTTTGACAATGTACTTAATTTGATAAATCGAATTCATTTGACTCCAAATGAATTCATTAGTAATGCAGAAATCGATAATAGCGAAAATATTTCACTAGAAATGCGACAAGTTATAAATGATGAGGATACTGATAAGATGAAACAACTGATTGAAAAGTATCTTGATCTTTATCATCAAAAAAAGAGATTTTATGAATTATATTTAGCGGTCATTCTTTGTAACCAATATTTGATTATCAAAAATAAAAATTTATTACCTTTTCCCGATCAAATGCGTCTATATACGTATTTATCACAAATAAAAGTCTGGAGCACTTTTAATCTTTCATTCTTTGGCAATTGTGTTTTTATGATTAAGTCTGATCGTGTTTTTAGCATCGCAATGCAGATTTTGAACAATCAAAAATTAGTTTTAGAAGATTCTACTCATTACAATCTTGGCAACATGATGGGGGTTTTAAGTGATGCTACTCTTTCACTGATCTTTCGAAAAGATTTGAAACACGCAAAGAAGTTATTAGTAACACTTGATCAAGTTGATCTTCCTCAAGTGTTTAGCTTTTTCAAAATGACGATTGCATTTATGAAACGCATTATTAATTATATGAAAAACGACGATGAGAATTATGTTTTGAAATTTATTCAAAACACAATAGATTTGGGAATGAATGCAGCTGCTGATACCTTTTTAGACATATTTAAAAGAGTAAAAGAATTGCGCTAAAATATAACTATCAACTAACTTGAAAGGAAAACAAAATGAGCAATAAAAAGAATAAAATTAACAATATGGAAATTAAGACAAGAGTATTATTTTTCAGACCAAGCCAGTAATTACTTTAATTTAGAAAAGGAAAAAAGATGTCTGAAAATTTAATCGAAACTGTTGTCACAAAAAATGATTTAAAAGAAGCTTTCATTGAATTAGGAATTAAAAGCACAGATTCTTGCATAGTTCACACTGCTATGAGTAAATTTCAATTTTTACCTGGTGGCGCTGAAACGATTATCAATACGCTTGAAGAAACTTTATCTGATGGAACTTTGATGATGCCATCACAAGTGTCAACTAACTGTGATCCTGCAACTTGGGAATATCCACCTGTTCGCAAAGACTTAATTCAAGTAATTCGTGACTCAATGCCGCCATATAATCCTGAAACTTCTGCAACTGAAGGACTAGGACTCACTCCTGAATATTTTAGAAGTCTTCCTGACGTTGTAAGAAGCACGCATCCCTACTTGCCAATCGCTATTTGGGGTAAAAATGCTAAAAAAATTGCTAAAAAGCAACCTTTAAACATGCCGTATGGATTTAATAGTCCTCTCGATTATTTATACAAAAATAATGGTAAAACTATTTTTTTAGGGACAGATTATGAAACTTGCACTATGCTTCATTATGCTGAATCGACGATCCACCGCAAGATTGAGATTTATTCAGCTGCAACTGGAATCGATGAAAAAGGCAAGACTACTTGGACAAAATATGAAAATGTCGATTTAGATTCTTACGATGATTTCAATGAACTTGGTAAAGCTTTCGAAGCCAAATATCCCAATGAATTTAAATCACTTAAATTGAGCAAAGGTATTATCAAAGTAATTAATTTACGGCCTTTAATTGATTTTGCACGTGAGTGGTTTGATCAAAAAGATCGACAATATGGTAATGGAATAGACTAAAGCAAAAGAAGAAACTTATTTTTTAAGTTTCTTCTTTTTATTATTTTTTACTTTAATAGTATTTTCTACATTTGCTTCATTATTGGATTTATGTGTGGAGCATTTTTATCCGGTAGGTTAAAAACTAAAATTAAAACTATTAGTTTTACATGGATTTTATCTTCGATTCCTCTATTTTTAATGCTTATTTTTATTTCAAATTGGATAATTTTTTCGTTTTTAATTTTAATATTTGGATTTTTAACAAGCCTTCAAAATATTCTTTCTGAATCAATGATTCAAATTACTAGTAACGATGAATATTTAGGTCACGTTTTGACAACTATTCGTACAGGCACTTCAATTGGCGGACCCATTAGTTCAATAATAGGTGGTCTTCTTGACTATTCAGGATACGAAATATTAATTTTAATTTGTGCATTATTTGTAATATGCGGTGGAATTAATATGTTATTTTCAAAATAAAAACTCTTACCTACTTTTTTATGTAGATAAGAGTCTTTTGTTTTTTCAACAGAAAAACATTTTTGTTGAAGATGCATTATGGGCTCGACGATTGTATAGTCGGCTTTTTTTCTTTACTCATACTACAGCAAGTTACAAGCTAATCAATAAATTAATACAAGAACACACATTAACAATTTTCGTTAATCTATTAATTGTTTAATTCGTTTATGTACCATAGCATAAGTACTATCAGTTAATATTTCACCAGAATATTCAGTCTTTCTCTTTTTAAAAGAAAAGGTAAAAATTTGTAAAGGATTAATAAACCCTTCTATATTCTTAGAAGATTTTATTGGAATAAAGAAATCTTTTAATCTATTATTTGCCGCATGTGTAATTGGAGCTACCAACACAAGCCCCGTTAATTCCGAATATATTTTTGTACTTAAAACAACTGCTGGATGTCTACCACGTATTTCTTCACCTACTGAAGGAAGAAAGTTTATCCAAATAATATCCTGCCTATCGGTATATAATTAGATTTCATCTTTTTCAACCCCAGCATCTATAAATCCTGTATCATCATCGTCATACTTTCCGTATTTTTCCAATGTTTTTGTTGTATTAAACGGATTATCAGTTACTGGTAAAAATGTAATTGCACCTTCTCTGCCTTCATATACATCAAATTCTTTACTGGTAACTTTAATACCTTTAGGTACAGTTAATACATTTGAACTTCCAACTTTTCTAATTTTTACAGTCATTAGAATACCCTTTCTATAAATCCTTCCGCTCGCTTATATATATAAAGTATATATTGAAATGTGGAAATATTCAATTTATATATTTTCAAAAAAGTGTCTGGAAAAAACTCTCCACAAAATAAAAGGTTAATTTTTACCAGACACTCTTCTTTAATTTTTAAATTTTATTATATATGTGAAAACATATTTAAAAATTTCTGCTACTTTTCCTTATCAGTCAAAGTCAAATCGCTTTTATCTGAAATCCAGCTATAAATTGGTAAATCAAGCTTACCGTTGTCACCAATTTTTTCCATTACTTTTTCCATAAAGAATTCTTGCCAATTCTTAGTTGGTTTAACGCCTGGATTTTGCAACTGTGGGATCAACCAACCATTAGCCAAAGGCTTAATCGGATTCAAACCAATTACCATACCGATCATATAATTAGAAAAATCAAAGCTACCTTCAACAACAATCCACTTAGGATTCTTCATTAATTCAGGTTGCAACTGCATTAACATTTCAGGTGGAATCTTGCCCTCTGTAACCATCATTCTGCCCTTGATTGGACCATGCTTTTGCTCAAAGTTTTGCAAAACACCTTTCATGAATAACTTTTGGCCTAATTCATCAAACTTCTTTTCATCTTTTAGCATTGAAAAATCTCCTCATAAAGAAATAAACTAGCTACTATTCAGTGTACCAAAAAAGTTATTCTAATCGTTAGAATTTCCACTTATTCTAAAAAAGAGGAGCAAAATTCTTGCTCTTCCTTTTTCGATATATTCTTATTCCATAAATTGACGGAAACTAAATGAATAACCTTGGTTGTAATTTGGATCATAATTTGCTGCGCGATCTGGATATTCTCCAGCATCACCCCAGTATAAATATTGATCTTTTCCAGAAATCTTAAAGTAAAGTTGTGGATCACTTAAGCTATTATCATAAATAGTCTTACTCAACTTCACCTTCGTACCAGCTTTAAGTATCTTTGAAGTTTCCTTAAACTTACTATTATAAATAGTTAATTGTCTTGGAAGTGTTACAGTAATTGGACCTTTGTTGAACAAAATCATACCGTTAGCAGTGATAACATTTGCCGCTTTAATATAGCCGCCATTACCAATAGCAAAGTAATCTTGGCCCTTAATCTTCTTTGTAGCAAAAGTTGATTTTGCCGTACTTGAATTCTTATTATTCTTATAGAAATAATATTGACTTGAGCTAGTAGCATCCCTTACTTTGCTTGTAGTAGTAACAACAGACTCCTTTAAAAGTTTACTTTGACCATTAAAGTTTTTAATTCTCTTGCCATTTTTATCATAAATGTAAGTATTGCTGTTCAATGTTAAAATTGATTTGCCATTCATTTGACTTACATAAGATGCGCGAATATAAGCATTTGTTCCAATCCGGAAGTAAGCTTGTGGAAGATAATATGAAGTTTTTCCAACATATCTAAAAGGAGTGTGTGCTTTAATATAAGCCTTACCACTACGATAGCTCTTCAACCTCTTGCCGTTTACATCATACACATAGGAATTACGAACTAAGCTTACCGTTTCAGTTTTAGGATTAAATGAGCCTAAATTCTTTTGCTTAATATAACCATTATCACCTAAGCTAACATAATTGCTTCCATTAATAGTTACAGGTGGAAATGGATTTTCAATATTATACTTTTGTCCCTTTAAAATTACAGGTTTACCATAAAACTTAAGAGTTGTATCACCGTTAATTTTCTTATAATTTGTAATTTCCTTACCATTACTGTTGTAGACCGGAATTGGCAATGCGGAACCAGTATAATCAATATTCTTAACTAATTTAATTTTTCCTTGTTGTGAAGTAGCCGCTTTAACTGTCATCGTTGAAGCTGAATCGATATTGTTTACGTTACTAATTACAGGCGCAACAGCCAATGTTAAAGCAACAGAGCAAATTGTAATTTTCTTTAAATTCATAATTTTTACCTCAAAAAATCTTTTTGTTAATTATATCAATTGATTATGAAATTGTATTTCTTTTTAACCTATCCATTTTTGATAGATTATTCTTACTTAATTTCTTCAATAATTTTATTTATCTTGGGTGCAATCAAACTTTCCTCCAATTTCATATCAATGGGTTTATAAGTTTCATCAATGCATTCATCCCAATATTCGTTATGCTTTTTATCAATATAATTTTCTGATTCTTCTACTGATTGTCCACCTTCACCTTGAATAGAATACCAGTAAAAATACATATATCCATCTGTAGCTTTTTCAGCAAAAACAGTTTCAACGTACATTTTCTCAGCCGCCATTGTTCCCACTGTGTCTTCATGATGACTATTAAGAAAATCCATCCATTCCTGTGCTTTATCTTCTTTGCCTTTTTTAATTCTGAAACGTGTTAATTCAACTCTAGTCATAATTATTACCTTATTCTACCTTTTCATTCATTGTATCTCTCCATATTATTAAGCACATTTTAATATATAATTAATTTTTATGCTATAATGATCTCAACTTTTTACATAGGAGATGTATTCTAAGTGTTTAATCAAAGCACCTTAGGTTTAAGCTTGCGACTGAATTTTTTCTTATCAGCCGTTAAGCTATACTTAAGGCTGATCCCCAACTTTTTCTGAAAGTTTGGGGTTTGTTAGCTAAATTTATATAGATATCTTTTCCCTAAACTTTCAGAGTACTATTGAGTATTAACGAAAAGGAACGGGAAAATGTCAAAAAATTTAATCCAAAAAGAAAATCTTAATATTAGAAATTTACTAATTGGAAGAGTTGCCACAAATATTGCTGATTCACTCTTTTACATGACAATTTTGTGGTTTTTTAAAACTAAATTTCACTCACCAATAGTTTTGTCATTAATATTTATTGCTGATTCAACTATTGACATGTTGGCTTTTTTATTTGGGCCATTAATTGATCGCACATATATCAAGAAATTGTTAAATGTTACAACGATTGGTCAGATTGTTTTATCGATTATAGCGACCATTTTGTTTTTTACAAAAAGTCATCATAGTCTGATTGTTATATTTTTGTTGGCAATATATGTTTTATCAACCATCGGTTCAACTTTAATCTACCCTGCTGAAGAAAAGATTTTACCAGCACTTGTTACTAAAGACAGATTAAGCAAAGTAAACGGGATTTTTCAAATGACCTATCAAACTTTAGATTTGTTTCTTGATGCTTTAGCAACATTATTAATAACTTATCTTTCTTTAAACGGCACGATGATTATTTCTGCTTTTACCTTTTCAATTGCATTGACCTTTTATGTGAAATTACTTTTGCCTAAAAAATTATTAATTCCTAAAAATAAGGATTTTTTTACTAATAATTACTGGCAAGATTTAATGAAAGGTTGGAATATTTTAAAAAATGAAGGCAAAATTCTAATTTTGATCATCCCTTTTGCGGTAACTAATCTATTCTATGGAATTGCATCTGTAGGATTACCATATTTTGCTAGTAAATATTTAACTAATTCTGCAATTGGTTATGGTGGGTTAGAACTAACTTCTTCTATTGGTGGTTTACTTGGCAGCCTATTAGTTCAACAATTTTCTTTTGGTAAGAAAAAATTAGAAAAATGGGTCACTATTTGTTTATTTTTTTCAGGCATTTCAGTGATTTTGGAAGCAATTATCGCAAATTTTGTACCATTTTTGCTTATTATTTTTGCCTTAAGCAGTGCACTCTGGATAAGTATGATGAATATTAATTTCGAAGTATTGGTTCAAGAAAGTTTTAATCCACATATTTTAGGTAGAATTGAGACAATTAACAGTAGCATTATCAATTGTATGATTCCAATTGGTTCATTTTTAGGTGGAATTATTGTACAAAATTTGGGAAGTAATTGGACTATAGCTCTAGAAGGTATCGCAGAGGTTATAACCTCAATCTTTTATTTTTTCATTTTTAATAGATAAAAATAAGGAGTTAGCTAACGCTAGCTCCTTATTTATGCTTATTTTTAAATAACTTATCATGCGATCCCACTCGAACTCCAATAAGAATGAGACGTTTTCTTTGCTTTTTATAGATAACTATTACATCATTCTTTTCTGATGCACGAATTCCTTTTGGTGTATCACGAATATGAAATTCTCTATAACCTTGAAATTTACGCTGTAATTCATGATCATCATATTCATCAGGTAATTTTTCACCATCTATTAAAATATCTATCACACTTTTGATTTCGAGCCTAATACTCTTATCTATTTTAGAAAGATAATTCAAATCTTTAGTAAATGTATCTCTAGGCTTAAAAATATATTTACTCATATTTTTTATTTCCAGTATTCTTCATAATCACTGCCTGTTAATTCAGGATCATTATCTGGAATTACTCCCTCTTCTTTTAACTTATCCATTGCAATTGCATATTCTACAGATTTTTTATCAGCAAAGGCAGCCTTTTCTAACCAATCTAATTTCTCCTGTGATAAAACAGCAACTCCTCTTTGCCTAGATCTTGCAATATAAATAGTTTCACCATCATCATTAACACGATCTAAATAATCTTTTAGATGTGATCTAAAATCACTTTGAGTAGCTACTAAAGCCATAATTATCACAACCTTTCGTACTTAATATTGTACATTATTTTGTTACATTTTAGAAATATAGAAGCTTAAAAAGCGTCAAATATCTTAAGTTGTCTGCTATACTAAATTCTTACCGCCTTTTCATAAAATACTTTTAACATTTTTAATTTTTTAATACCCAGCCTACATATATGAATAATAAACAATCCAAAAGCAGTGCGATTAATCCGCCTAATACAATAGCAACAATGAAATTCATTCTATGTTTTGCAAAAAACACTCCAAGGACATCAATTAAAATCAATCCCCAAATGCTAATTAAAAAATTATCAAACTTTTTCCAACCTAAAAATGGAATAAGCAACATTATCGGTACTGAAATTGTTAAAATAATCATCAAAATTTTAGTTTGCTTTTTTGAAAAGCTATTACTATATTCTTCAGTTCTTTTAATAATCCAATCTTTCAAATATTTGCCTCAAGTAAACTTAAATATTATTAGCTTATTTTTATTATTTATCTAAGCGAAAAACTTCAAATTCATCTTCAATTTTTAAATATTTAAAATTACAACGTTCTGCAACATGCTGACTTGCTGAGTTATCAACTTTTGCTCGCAAAATTAAGTAATTCAATTTTAATTGCGTAAAAGCATATTTAGACAACAAGTTTAAACTTTTAGTCATTATTCCTAAATGCTGTGCGTCGGATGAAAGCCAATATCCAACTTCTCCAGATTCTTGAGTAATGTTATGTAAGTCTATCATCCCTTTAGCTTGCCCATCAACAAAGATTGTTAAGTTAAAAGCAGTACCATCCAGCATTTTTTTGAGAAACATTTTAATTGATTCAACTTCTTTGTTCACTGAATCTACTTTATTTGCCCAAGTTAACCACTTTGATAATTGAGTTTGATTTTTTCTTAATTCATCAAATAAGGCTTCAGCTTGCCATACTTCAGGTAAAACTAATTTTATTTCATGACCTTTGGCGTTAAAAGTAAATAATGTAAAAGTCTCCATACATTTTCCTTCTTACTTTGTTGAATATTTTAATCATAACAATAAAAAATACAATATTTTTCGATAAAAAAGATCGGCCATTTG